>JAOUJD010000311.1 GCA_029883565.1 Burkholderiaceae bacterium | reverse complement strand
GCAGCGGGGAGTGTGACGATGGCCTCGATGACGATGGTGCAGGCGATCCGTTCGGCGCTCGACGTGTCGCTCGGGCGCGATGACAACGTGGTGATCTTCGGCGAGGACGTCGGCTACTTCGGCGGCGTGTTCCGCTGCACCGAGGGCCTGCAGGCGAAATACGGCAAGTCGCGCGTGTTCGACACGCCGATCGCCGAGGGCGGCATCGTCGGCACGGCGGTCGGCATGGGCGCGTACGGGCTCAGGCCGGTCGTCGAGATCCAGTTCGCCGACTACATGTACCCGGGCTACGACCAGATCGTCTCGGCCGCGGCGCGGCTGCGCTACCGATCGGCCGGCGACTTCACGGCGCCGCTGACCATCCGCATGCCGTGCGGCGGCGGCATCTACGGCGGGCAGACGCACAGCCAGAGCCCGGAGGTGCTGTTCACCCACGTGTGCGGGCTGCGCACGGTGATGCCGAGCAATCCCTACGATGCCAAGGGCCTGCTGATCTCCGCGATCGAGTGCGACGACCCGGTGATCTTCCTCGAGCCCAAGCGCATCTACAACGGCCCGTTCGACGGTCATCATGACCGGCCGGTGGTGCCATGGTCCAGCCACCCGCTGAGCGAGGTCCCCGAAGGCCACTACACGGTGCCGCTCGAATCGGCGTCGGTTGTGCGCACGGGCAGCCAGCTCACCGTGCTGACCTACGGGACGATGGTGTGGGTGTCGGAGACCGCGGCGAGCGAGACCGGCGTCGACGCCGAGATCATCGACCTGCGCAGCATCTGGCCGCTCGACCTGAAGACGATCGTGGATTCGGTGAAGAAGACCGGCCGCTGCGTGGTCGTGCACGAAGCCACCCGCACCAGCGGCTTCGGCGCGGAACTGGCGGCGCTGGTGCAGGAGCACTGCTTCTACCACCTCGAAGCGCCGATCGAGCGCGTCACCGGCTGGGACACGCCGTACCCGCACGCGCAGGAATGGGCGTACTTCCCGGGGCCGGAGCGAGTCGGCGCGGCCTTCAAGCGAACGGTCGAGGTCTGACATGGGCATCCACGTAATCAAGATGCCCGACATCGGCGAAGGCATCGCCGAAGTCGAACTGGTCGGATGGCACGTCAAGCCCGGTGACAGCGTCGCGGAGGACCAGCCGCTGGCCGACGTGATGACCGACAAGGCCACCGTGGAGATTCCGTCGTCGGTCGCCGGCACGGTGATCTCGCTCGGAGGCAAGGTCGGCGATGTGATGGCCGTCGGCTCCGAGTTGATCCGTCTCGAAGTCGCGGGCGAGGGCAACCTGAAGGAGGGCGCTGCAGCGGCGGTCGCGCGCCCCGCGCCCGGTCCTGCGCCGGCTCGCGTGCCGCCGCCAGACGAGGCCGCTCCGCCGCCGCGTCCCGCGCCGGCGCCGGCAGTGCACCCCGCGGCACCGGTGCCGGCGGCCTCGACGCCCGCGCCGCGCGCGCCGGGGGACAAGCCGATCGCGTCGCCGGCCGTGCGTGGCCGCGCCTGGGAACTGGGCATCGAACTGCGGTTCGTGCCGGGCAGCGGCCCCGGGGGTCGCATCCTGCAGGCGGACCTCGATGCGTATCTCGACCGCCGCGGCACCCCGGCGACGACGGGCGCGCGCTACGTCGAGCGTCACGACGAGGTGCAGGTGCAGGTCATCGGCCTGCGCCGCAAGATCGCGCAGAAGATGCAGGAGGCAAAGCGGCGCATCCCGCACTTCACCTACGTCGAGGAGATCGACGTCACCGAGCTGGAGGCCCTGCGCGCGCAGCTGAACGAGCGCCACGGGACCGCGCGCGGCAGGCTGACGCTGCTGCCGCTGCTGGCCCGCGCGATCGTGCTGGCGCTGCGCGACTTCCCCCAGATCAATGCCCGCTTCGACGACGACGCCGGCATCGTGACCCGCTCTGGCGCGGTGCACCTGGGTGTCGCGACGCAGACTGACGGCGGACTGATGGTCCCGGTGCTGCGCCACGCCGAAGCGCGCGATCCGTGGTCCACCGCCGCGGAGATCCTGCGGCTCGCCGAGGCGGCGCGCAGCGGCAAGGCCGCGCGCGACGAACTCACGGGTTCGACGATCACCATCACCAGCCTGGGGCCGCTCGGCGGCATCGTCACGACCCCCGTGATCAACTACCCGGAGGTCGCCATCGTCGGCGTGGGCCGCATCGTGGAGCGGCCGGTGATCCGCGGCGGCCAGATCGTGGCGCGCAGGTTGATGAACCTGTCGTCCTCGTTCGATCACCGCGTGGTCGATGGCGCCGACGGGGCGCGTTTCGTGCAGGCAGTGCGCGGCCTTCTCGAGTGCCCGGCGCTGCTGTTCGTGGAGTAGGCGATGGACACCCAACTGCTCGTGATCGGCGGCGGGCCCGGCGGCTACGTTGCCGCGATTCGTGCCGCCCAGCTCGGCATCGCGACGATGCTGGTCGAGGGCCAGCACCTGGGCGGGACCTGCCTGAACATCGGCTGCATCCCGTCGAAGGCGCTCATCCACCTTGCCGGCGAAGTCGACAAGGTGCGCCGCTACGAGAGCGACAACGCGCTCGGTGTGCGCGTGCAGCAGGCCGGCATCGACGTGGCGCAGGCGATGCGCTGGAAGGACGGCGTCGTGCGACGGCTCACGGGTGGCGTGGCGACCCTGTTGAGGAAACACGGCGCCCAGGTGATCGACGGCTGGGCGGAGATCGTCGACGGCAAGACGGTCGACGTGCAGACGATGAGCGAAGGCGGCCGCCAGACCCGGCGCATCACCTGCGAGCACCTGCTGCTCGCGCCCGGTTCGGTTCCGGTCGCGCTGCCGTCGCTGCCCTTCGGCGGCCGGGTGATCTCCTCCACCGAGGCGCTGTCGCCGGTCGCGATTCCGAGCGAACTCGTCGTCGTCGGCGCCGGCTACATCGGCCTCGAACTCGGGATGGCCTATCGCAAGCTGGGCGCCGGGGTCACGGTGATCGAGGCGCTGTCACAGGTGCTGCCCGCCTGTGACGCCGAACTCGCGCGGCCGGTCGCGGCCGCGCTGCGACGGCTCGGCATCACCGTGCACCTGGGC
>JAOUJD010000310.1 GCA_029883565.1 Burkholderiaceae bacterium | reverse complement strand
CCGTGCGCTGCTCATCGCGCTCGCCTCCCGCAGCCCTGGGGCCCGGCGTGATTCATGGACGTGGTTTGACCGGGAACCGGGTTGCGCGTTCGCAGTGAACGGGTCCCGGGCGCGGCCGAGACACGCCGTCCAGGGCGTCAGCTGGCGCGCACCATCTGCACGATCCTGCTGACGTCCACGGTCCGCGCCTGCTGCTCGATCTGCGGTGCGTACTGCCCCTGCAGCCCCCTGGCCTGCGTGAGCATCGAGGCGTAGGCGTCCTTGAGCATCTGCGTGGACATGGTGCGGCCGCCGGCGTAGTAGCGCTTGGCCACCTGCCCCAGCGCGTAGGTCGTTGCGAACGAAAAGGCCGCGCCGGTCGCGCCGCGCGCGAGGCCTCCGGCCATCCGTCCGGCCACCTTGCCCAGCAGCCCGCCGATCACCTTGCGGCCGATCTCCTCGAGGTACTGGCCGGTCAGTCCCACGCCCATCGTGGCCAGCAGGTCCTTGATGTGGCCCCGGTCGAGCTCGTAACCGTGCGACTTGCCGATCCGGTAGACCATCTTCATCTGCAGCGGAATGATGGCCATGCTCGCCATCGACTGCGGCAGCAGCTCGAGCGCCCCGTTCAGGATCGAGTAGTTGAGGATCATCTTGTCGAGCTCGGCATCGCTGCGGTCGGCCACGCTCGTGACGACGGGGCCCGTGCTCGCGGCGGCGGCGGCTGCAGCTGCGGCCGGCGCGGCGCTCGTCTCGGCCGGCTTGCCGAGGATGTCCTCCAGCGGCATGGTGGCGAGCGCATCGGCGGTGGCCGCCGGCTCCGCGATCTGCGGCTGCGTGAGGCCGAGCGCCTGGCCCAGTTCGGCGAGGAAGCGGGTCTCGGCCTCGTTGCGCAGGCCGTCGGCGTCACACACCCCGACCGCCAGCTCGAACGCCAGCTGCTTGAGCTCCGGCGAGGACAGTGCCGCGGCGGCGCTCGCGACGGTGGCGCGCTTGAGCAGCACGTCCTGGTACAGCGCCGCCATGTTGACCTGCGCGTCGCCCAGCGACTCGGCCACGCGCCGGACCTCGGCGCGCTCCGCTTCGCCCTTGCTCCCGTCGGCGAAGGCCCCGAGCAGGGCGATGGTCAGAAGGGCGTTCTGATCGGCGGTGTTCATGGGCAGGTTCCTGGGCTGAGATGAAGACGATGCGCGGAAGATGGCGGCGATCTTGCGCCGGACAACCCGGGAAAGCCCGCCGTCCATCGCACCGCGGCGCAGTTGATCGCTTCCGCCCGTGGCGACCTGACTGCCTGGCCGCTGAGCGGTGTTCGAGCCGCGCCCGCTTCCGCCCGATTGTGCTCCTGCTGCTGCCCTCAAGCGGCCGCGTTCACTCCGGCCGCCGGGGCGCCGACGGCCAGCCGCCGGAGAAGTCGATGATGGCTCCCGTCATGAACGAGCCCTTGGCCGTCGCCAGGTAGCGCACGAGCTCGCCGATCTCCTCCGGTTTCGCAAGGCGGCCGACCGGAACGACCTGCCGCACGAACTCCCGTCCAGCCGGGTCGTCGACGTACACGGCCCTCGGGTAGTACGTCTCGCTGTACAGGTAGTTGGGCGCGATGGCATTCACCGGCACCTCGTGCGGCGCCAGTTCGAGGCTGATGGAACGCACCAGGGCATTCAGCGCGGCGCGGGCCGCGTCGGGAATCGCCCCGCCCCGCAACGGCAGGCGCGTCCGGTTCGACGTGATCATCACGACCCGTGCACCCGGTCGCGTCTTCAGGCGCGGGATGGCCGCCCTGGCCACGGCGAATGGAAACACGACGAGCCGTTCGAGGGTGATGCGCAGGTCCTCGAGGCTGGCGTCCTCGATCGGGCCATGGATCGCGGGGAACGCGTCGTTGCTGACGATGACGTCCAGGCCGGCCAGCGCCTCCCAGGCCGTCCGGACGACGTGCGACGGGTCCTGCGCTGCGAGAACGGTGAGCCCCGGATGCTCCGCGGCATACGCCGACCGCGCGTTCTCGTCTTCGAACTTGCGATCATGGACGGCGACGCGCAGGCCGGCAGACGCCAGCGCCTCGACCGAAGGTGGGCCGGCAAACTCCAGCGCGTTCGTGACCAGGGCCGTTGCTTGGGGCATCTGCTGCCTCCTGAACGAAGGGTCGGTGCATCGGGCCGGCCATGCCGGCGACGCCGGCGCGACGAGTCGTCGTCCGGCAGGCCGCGGCGTTCAGCCGTCGACCGAACCCGTCACTTCGTGACGCTCGCGTCCTCGACCAGCACCTTGTAGCTGTAGCCGGAGCCGAGGTTGCGGTCGGTCCGCACCGTGCCCTTGACCAGGACGACGTCGCCGACAGCGGCGGTGTCCGTGGTCACGACGAGCACGTCGTTGCTGCCGACGGCGGCCGAGCCCGTGCCGTCGCGCAGGTGGATCCAGTTCTTGCCCATCACGTTGGCGGTGAACTTGACGACCTGGCCGCGCACGAGCACCGGCTTGTCCTTCAGCGTCGCCGCGCCCGTCGTGATGCCGGCGACGGTCTGGGCGTTGGGGCCCTTGGCTTTCTCGACCTTCACGTCCGGCGCCGCCGGCCCCTTGCCTGCGTCCGCGTGCATCGACTTCAGGTCCGGTTGCGCGCTCTGCTCGCCGGGTCCGGCGAGCGTGCCGAAGACGATCCGGTCGAACGTCTTGTTCAGGGTCTTGCTGCGGAAGCCGGTCATCACCTGCGGGTTCGCGATGCTGACGCTCGCACCCACCTTCACCTTCGAAGTCGGAACCGCCGCCCACATCTCGCCATCCTTCGTCTTCAGGCGCAGGTAGGTGTACTGCTCGACGTCCTTCACCTCGAGCACCGTGCCCGCGAGCGGCGCGCTCGACGCAGGCGCGGGCGGAGGGGCTGCGGCGCTGATGGACGCGCCGAGGACGAGCAGGACTGGCAGAAGCCGGATCAAGAGCGTTTTCATCGAGGTTTCCTGGAGGGGGAGGCCGCATCATCGCCTGCCAGGCGCACAGGTTAGCTGACTGCCGACAAACGAAGCCACGGCTCGGCGGGCGACCTCGCGCTGGGGTACCCGCGGCGGCTTGAGGGGCATC
>JAOUJD010000309.1 GCA_029883565.1 Burkholderiaceae bacterium | reverse complement strand
TGCGGGTGAACGTGCACGCCGAGACCCAGCCTGCGCGCGAGCTGTGCAAGCCTCGCCTGCACGCTGCGCGCCGCAAGGCGCTCGCCGCGCGCGGACACGAACAGGGCCCGGTCATCGCGCGCGGGCATCGCCGCGCGCGCTTCCAGCCACTGCGCCAGCGCGGCGCGCGCGGGCCTGCCGATCGGGACCGTGCGCGTCTTGCCGCCCTTGCCACGGACGGTCGCTTCGCCTTCAGCCAGGTCGATCCAGCTCTGCGAGGCGGGCTGCCGACCGGACGCCTCGAAGTACCGCCAGTCGAGCGAAGTCAACTCCGACAGCCGCAGGCCGCTGCTGTACAAAAGTTCGACGAGTGCGTGATCGCGCTGCGCCAGCAGCGACGAGTCCGTCCCGCCGGAGGCCAGCATCACCGCCTGGTCGGCGGACAGGGCCTTGGGCAGGCGCTTGGCGCGCTTCGGGCCACGCACGCCGACGACCGGGTTCGAGTCGGTGGCGCCCTGCTCGCCCAGCCACTGGTAGAACGAGCGCCAGGCCGAGAGGGTCCGCGCGATCGAGGCGGGCGCCAGGCCGCCCGCGTGCAAGCGACCGACGAAGCGGCGGATGTCGTGCACCGTCAACGCTCGAGGCTGGCTCGCGCCGGCCAGATCGAGCAGGCGTCGCAGATCCCGCGCGTATGCCTTCGCCGTGTGCGGCGACATCCGGCGTTGGGTCGACAGTTCCGCAAGGAAATCGTCGACCGGCGAGCGCGCCATCGCGTTCAGCCGCGCAGTCGCGCGAGCGCCGCGCTGGCGAGTTCGGCAATGCGCTCGAGGAAGGCGGTTCCCATCGTGATCTGGAAGCGGTCCTTGTCGGCCGAGCCGAGGACCACCAGACCGAAGGTCTGGGGATCGGCTCCGACCCGCAGGGGAAGCATTGCGATGCTCTGCACGCTGGCGCCGCCCTCCTCCAGCCACGACGCGGCTTCGAATCCGACGTTCGAACCGCAGAACGGAACGCGCATGCTGTCGGCGAGGGACACGGTGTCCTTGGAAACAGGCCGCGCGCATTCCTGCCCGGCCACGACGGCCGCGGCGTTCCACAGGCGCAGGCCGGCGTAGGGCACGTCGAATGCCCGCTTCAGTTCCGCGATCAGCGTGGCGGGCAGTTCGGCCGGATCGGCCTGCAGCAGCAGGGCGCGCGTCCAGTTGACCAGCTTGTCGGCGATCGCGTCGTTTTCCTGGCCGTGGCGCACCATGTCGGCCACGCGGAGCTCGAGCGCCTTGATGCGCTCGCGCAGCATCAGCGACTGGCGCTCCACGAGCGAAATGGCCTGCCCGTTGTGTGGATGCGGCAGCTGGATCGCTGCGAGCAGTTCGGGGTATT
The DNA here is from genome assembly GCA_029883565.1 of Burkholderiaceae bacterium. Lineage (GTDB taxonomy): Bacteria > Pseudomonadota > Gammaproteobacteria > Burkholderiales > Burkholderiaceae_F > JAOUJD01. Next base: position 1,707 of record JAOUJD010000309.1, on the reverse strand, counting down.
CGTCGAAGAAGCCCGGGTGGTCCGACAGATACTGCGCAATGTCTTGTGCGTGCAGGTTCATCTCGTTCAGATCTCTATTTCGCCTTCGAACACCGTTGCAGCCGGTCCCGTCAGCCTCACTGGATGCTGCGCCGGGTCCCCCTGCCCCTCCCATGAAATCGTGAGCCGCCCGCCTCGCGTCTCGACTTCGACCGGGCTGGCCAGCAGGCCGCGACGGATGCCGGCGACGACTGCGGCACACGCCCCCGTCCCGCACGCCAGCGTCTCGCCCGCGCCGCGCTCCCATACGCGCAGCCGGATGCGCTGACGGTCCATGACCTGCATGAACCCGGCGTTGACCCGGCGGGGAAAGCGGCCGTGATTCTCGATCACCGGCCCGTCCTTGGTCACCGGCGCGTCGTCGACGTTCGGCACGACCTGGACCGCGTGCGGATTCCCCATGGACAGCACGGAGACGAGGGTCTCGCGCCCGTGCACGAGCAGGGGCCAGGCTTCATCTTCCCCGATCCGCACGGCAACCAGGCCCTGCGCGTCGAACGGGACGGCCGCCGGGTCGACGACGGGTGCGCCCATGTCGACCGTGACCTCCCCACTCGCCTCCATGCGCGGCGCGATCAACCCGCCGAGCGTCTCCACCCGGATCGCCTGCTTGTCGGTCAGTCCCTGGTCACGGACGAAGCGCACGAAGCAGCGCGCGCCGTTGCCGCACTGCTCCACCTCGCCGCCGTCGCTGTTGAATATGCGATAGCGAAAATCCGCGCCGGCTCCCTGCGCAGGCTCGACCAGCAGGATCTGGTCCGCGCCCACGCCGAAACGCCGGTCGGCCAGGCGCCGCACCTGTTCCGCGGTGAGTTCGACGCGTTGCGTGATCCCGTTCAGCATCACGAAGTCGTTGCCGGCGCCCTGCATCTTGGTGAAGCGCAGTCTCATGCGCGAAGTGTAGACGCCCCCGGTGCGCGCGATCGCCCCGCCGAACGCATGCGCAGCCTCGGCGGCGCGGCGGTCACGTGCATTAGCGAGTTTCAATAGATGCCCGGTTCCCCCGGCGGCCGCGTCTTGAATCTCTTGTGCGTCCACAGGTACTGCTCCGGCATCTTCAGCACCCAGCGCTCGAGTTCCCGGTTCATGCGGGCCGTGTCCTCTTCCACCGAAGCGCCGGGAAAGTCGGTCCAGGGCGGCTCGATGTGCAGCACGTAGCCGTCCGGCGTCATTTCCGTGACCGCCATGGCGACCTTCGCACCGGTCATGCGCGCGATGCGCGACACCATCGGGATCGTTGCCGCCGGCACGCCGAAGAACGGCACGAAAATCGAATTGGTCGCCCCGAGATCCATGTCGGGCAGGTAATACAGAGGCGAGCCTTCCTTCACGGTACGGATGACGCCGCGCATGTCGGCTCCCTGCCGCGCCACGAGGATCGGGTCGAAGCGCGCGCGGATCTCGAGCAGCCACTCGTCCCATGCTCGGTTCGTCTGCTTCGAATAGACCGAAATGACCTTCAGCGCCGCGCTCAACCGGATGCCACCCGCGTCAAGCCCCGTGAAGTGCGGTGCGATCACGATCAGGGGCCGGTTTTCCGTGGACTGCGCGTGCTCGAATCCCTCGACCCGTATGTACTCCTCCAGTCGTGCGCGGCCGGCCTTCCACAGCACCGAGTGATCGAGCACGCTGCGGGCGATGTTGCGAAAGCACTGGCGCGCGATCCGG
>JAOUJD010000070.1 GCA_029883565.1 Burkholderiaceae bacterium | reverse complement strand
GAGACTCGCCAGCAGCTCGCCGACCTCGCGCAGGGCGGAAACATCCTGCGCCCCCATTGCCAAGGCGACCCGCTGCGTCGTGCCGAAGAGGTTCCCGAGCACTGGCATGGCATGGCCCGTTGGCCGTTCGAACAGGATCGCCGGCCCGCCGCCGCGCAAGGTCCGGTCGCAGATCTCGGTCATCTCGAGCCGCGGCGAGACCTCGACACCGATCCGGCGCAGGTCGCCCGCCCGCTCCAGCTGCCCGACGAAATCGCGAAGGTCGGCGTATTTCATACGTTTTCCCCACCCGAGCGACGGACGGTCAAGAAAATAGTGAGCGCTAACACGAAAGCCGGAGTTGGCATGTAACTTATTGATTTTTATTGGTGGAACGGTCGTGTCTGGCCTTCGGACACGCTTGATGAGCGGTTGCGGTCCCGGGATGTGGAGCTCCCATGCGGGTGTCCGGGTTGACCCGGAGCGGCCTGCCCATACAATTCGATTCAGCCATTCGGCCATCGCCCCTCGCGTGTGCGGCGCAACATAATGCCGCCTTTATGGGATCGCAGTGAAGGGGGCGTTGCGGGACTTCGGGTTCCGTCATTGAGCTTGCGGAACTGTGTGTTCCGCCCGAATCACGCCGTTTGCCGGCCGGGATGACCTGGCCCAGCGGCACAGAAAAGCGGCCGGAGAAGCGCGTGGAGCGATCCGGTCAACGTTCCAACCTGTGAATGGCGACCTGAGGTCGTAGGGCCACTGGCCGTTCCAGCATAAGGAGGTACGCATGTCACAAGCCACGGATTATGCGCTGCGACTTACACGGTCTCCAGGGTTCGCCTGGTTCGACTTCGTGCGCGACGTGCGCGATGGCGCCTTCGCCACAGCGCGGCTGGTGGTGACGCTGGCCGGTTGCACCGCCTTGCTCGCGGTTGCCGCGGTGGCCAGCAATGAAGAGGCACGCGGCCAGCTGGCCGAGTTCATGCCCAGGAACCTGCCCTTCGTGTCCGCTCCGGAAGCGGGCCCCGTCGAGCAGGCCGACGCATCGATTGCAGTGCCGCCAGCGCGTCCGACCATGGTCGATCCGCGTCAGAAGTACGTCGTGCAGTACCTGGCACGCCGATATCGGGTGGCCGACGAAGCGGTGCGGATGCTGGTCGCGAACGCCTTCGAGATCGGGCAGGAGAAGCAACTCGATCCCCTTCTGATCCTTTCGGTGATCGCGATCGAGTCCAGCCTGAACCCGTTCGCTGCCAGTCCGGTCGGCGCGCAGGGGCTGATGCAGGTGATGACGCGCGTGCACGCCGAGCGTTTCGTGGCCCACGGGGGCGACCTGGCGGCTCTCGATCCGATCGCCAACATGAAGGTCGGCTCGGACATCCTGCACGAGTTGATCAGCCGGGGCGGCTCGGTCGAGCGCGGGCTGCAGTTGTATGTCGGCGCCGGTAACGCAGCGGACGATGGCGGCTACGGGGCTCGCGTGCTCGGCGAACGCGCCCGCCTGCAGATGGCGTTCGCAGGTCGCGTCGACGCCGCCATCGCAGCCGCCCGCGCGGCCAGCGCGCCAGCGGAGCCCAAACCGGCGGTCGAGGCGAACCTCCAGACGGTTCGGGTCGCGCCGGTGTCGGACGCCCTCCCGATCGGTTCGGCAAGACGCAACCAGAACTCCTGATCCACCCGCCCCCCGCCTGATCAGCGCGGCAGGTAGTTCCGCATGCGCTCGACCGCTTCCTGGAGCCGGTCGAGCGAGGTTGCATACGAAATCCGGACGTGCCGCTCGGGCGCCGCGACGCCGAAGTCCCGGCCCGGTACCAGGCAGACACCCGTCGACCGCAGCAGGTTGCGCACGAACTCGAAGCTGTCGGAAGCAAAGCGGTTGACGTCCGCATAGACATAGAACGCGCCGTCGGGCTCGACGGGGACGATGAACCCAAGCTCCCGTAGCGCCGGCACGAGAAAGTCGCGGCGGCGCTTGAACTCGGCGCGTCGGTCTTCGTAGGTCGCCATGGCCTCGTCGGAGAAACAGGCCAGCGCCGCGTGCTGCGAAACTGTGGAGGGGCAGATGTACAGGTTCTGCGCCAGCTTCTCCAGCGTCGGCACGAGCCGCGGCGGAGCCACCATCCAGCCCAGGCGCCAGCCGGTCATTGCGAAATACTTGGAGAAGCTGTTGATGACGATGGCCTGGTCAGTCACCTGAAGCGCGGTGGACGGCGCGGCGTCGTACGACAGGCCCTGGTAGATCTCGTCGCTGATGACGAATCCGTCCCGACCCAGCACGGCCTCCACCAGCGCCGCAAGGACGTCGGGCTCGATCGAAGTCCCGGTCGGGTTCGACGGCGAGGCGACGAGCACGCCCCCAGTCTTCTCGTTCCAGTGGGCTTCCACCGTCGCTGCCGTGAGCTGGTAACGCTGTTGGGGTCCGCACGGAACGAGGCGGGCGCGGCCGCCGAAGGCCGTGGCGAAGTGCCGGTTGCACGGGTAGCTTGGGTCGGGCATCAGCAATTCCGCGTCATGCTCGAGCAGGGCGGCACAGGCCAGCAGCAGGGCGCCCGAGGCGCCCGCGGTCACGACGATGCGCGACGGATCGACGTCGCAGGCGAATCTGGTTGAGTACCACCCCGCGATGCGCTCCCGCAGCGCGTCCAGGCCCAACGCTCCGGTGTATTGCGTTGCGCCCCGTTCGATGCTCGCGATCGCCGCCCGACGCACGGGCTCTGGGGCCGTGAAGTCCGGTTCACCGATCGACAGGTGGATCACCGACTGCCCGGCGGAAGCCAGTTCAGCCGCCTCCTTGACGACCTCCATTACATAGAACGGCTCGATCAGTGCCGTGCGTGCCGCCGCGGTTGGCATGGGACCCGCCTTTCAAGGAGACACCATTTTAGTGATCCGGGAAGGGGGATAAGTCAGTGAATACTGACTATCTTGACCAAGACAAAAAAAGACCCGTCTGGCTGAGCGCACCTTTAAGTTGGCCTGGAGGGAGGGAGGAGAGAGCCGACCGAAAGATCCGTGCGCTCGAGCCGTGTGACGGGCCTTACGAACGGCTTGAATATACAGGGAGGCCAGAAAAAGTCAACAGTTTGTCTAGGTCAAATGGGGCGGAAGCTCTTTCTACCAGCGCTGGCGCTGGAATCGGGACGTGGCCGGGGGTGCGCGCGGATAATCACCCGCTCACACGTTCCCGAAACCCATGACGACCGACACCGACGACCTGCGCCGGGCCGCGCTCGAGTACCACGAGAAGCCGCAGCCCGGAAAAATCTCGATCGCGCCGACCAAGCAACTGGTCAACCAGCGCGATCTTGCCCTCGCCTATTCGCCTGGCGTGGCGGCGGCATGTGAGGCCATTCACAAGGATCCGGCGACCGCCGCGCGCTACACCGCGCGCAGCAACCTGGTCGGCGTGGTCACGAACGGAACCGCGGTGCTCGGGCTCGGGGCGATCGGTCCGCTTGCCGCCAAGCCGGTGATGGAAGGCAAGGCGGTGCTGTTCAAGAAGTTCGCCGGCATCGACGTGTTCGACATCGAGATCAACCAGCTCGACCCGGACCGGCTGATCGAAGTGATTGCGGCGCTCGAGCCGACCTTCGGCGGCATCAACCTGGAGGACATCAAGGCGCCGGAGTGCTTCTACGTGGAGCGCAAGCTGCGTGAGCGACTGAAGATCCCCGTCTTCCACGACGACCAGCACGGAACGGCGATCATCGTCGCCGCGGCAGTCCTCAACGGCCTCAAGGTGGTCGGCAAGGACCTCAAGCAAGTGAAGCTCGTGACCAGCGGCGCCGGCGCGGCCGCGCTGGCGTGCCTCCAGCTGCTGGTCGAACTGGGCCTGCCGCGCGAGCACGTATGGGTGACGGACATCGAGGGCGTCGTCTACCAGGGTCGCGCGGCACTGATGGACGAGGACAAGGCGCGCTTCGCTCAGGCCACGTCGGCGCGGACCCTTGGCGAGGTCATCCGCGACGCGGACATCTTCCTCGGCCTGTCCGCGGGCGGCGTGCTGAAACCCGAGATGGTGAAGACCATGGCTGCGCGCCCGCTGATCCTCGCGCTCGCCAACCCGACGCCGGAGATCATGCCGGAACAGGTCCAGGCGGTGCGGGACGATGCCGTCATCGCGACCGGGCGCACGGACTATCCGAACCAGGTGAACAACGTCCTGTGCTTCCCGTTCATCTTCCGCGGCGCCCTGGACGTCGGCGCGACGACGATCACGACCGAAATGGAGATCGCGGCGGTGCGCGCCATCGCCGGCCTGGCGCAGGAGGAACAGAGCGACGTCGTCGCGTCGGCCTATGGCATCACGAACCTCAGCTTCGGGCGCGAGTACCTGATCCCCAAGCCCTTCGATCCGCGGCTGATCACGCGCATCGCGCCGGCCGTCGCCGAGGCCGCGATGACCAGCGGGGTGGCGACTCGACCGATCGCCGACATGGGCGCATACCGCGACCAGCTGCAGCAGTTCGTCTACCACTCGGGCACGTTCATGAAACCGATCTTCGCGACGGCGAAGAACGCGGTCGCGTCCGGCGGCAAGTCACGCATCGTTTTCGCCGAGGGAGAAGAGGAACGCGTGCTGCGCGCCGTCCAGGTGGTGATCGACGAGAAGATCGCCACTCCCATCCTGATCGGCCGACCGCAGGTGGTCGCGGAGCGCCTCGAGCGCTTCGGCCTGCGCATGCGGCCCGGCACGGATGTCGAGGTGGTCAACCCCGAGTTCGACACGCGCTATCGCGACTACTGGGAGACGTACCACCGCCTGACCGCGCGCAAGGGTGTGAACGCGCAGTACGCGAAGATCGAGATGCGCCGCCGGCTCACGCTGATCGGCGCCATGATGATCCACAAGGGCGACGCCGACGGCATGATCTGCGGTACGTTCGGCGCCCACGGCCTGCACCTGCAGTACGTGGACCAGGTCATCGGTCGGCGGCCTGGAATCGACGTTTACGCGGCCATGAACGTGCTGATGCTGCCGGGCCGGCAACTGGCGCTGGTCGACACGCACGTCAACCTCGACCCGAGCACGGAGGAGGTCGCCGAGATCACGATCATGGCGGCCGAGCAGATGAAGCACCTCGGCATTTCGCCGAAGATCGCGCTGCTGTCGCACTCCAATTTCGGGTCGAGCGACTGCCCTTCTGCGCTCAAGATGCGCCGGGCGCTGGCGATCGTGCGCGAACGCGCGCCGGACCTCGAGATCGACGGCGAGATGCACGCCGACTCCGCGGTGGACGCGGGCATCCGCCAGTCGCTGATGCCGTATTCGACGCTCCGGGGCGACGCCAACCTGCTGGTGTGCCCGAACATCGAGTCGGCCAACATCTCGTACAACCTGCTGAAGACGACGGCGGGCAACAACATCGCGATCGGCCCCATCCTGCTCGGTGCGGCGAAGCCGGTGAACATCCTGACGCCTTCCGCCACCGTGCGCCGCATCGTCAACATGACTGCGCTGACGGTACTCGAGGCGAACTCGGTACGGCAGCCCGAACTGCTGTAGCGCCGTGCGCCGGCTGCAGGCACTGCTGCTTGTCGTCATCGCGCTGCTGGCGCCGATTGCGTGCTCGCGCGACGTTCCGGCAGGCGCATTTCCGGAGGTGCGCCTGCATGAGCTGCCGCCCGAGGCGCTTCGGACGCTAGCGCTGATCAAGCGGGGCGGCCCGTTCCCGTACGGCAAGGACGGCAGCGTGTTCGGCAATCGCGAGGGGCGGCTGCCTTCACGGCCGCGCGGTTACTACACCGAATACACTGTGCCGACGCCCCAGCTGCGTGACCGCGGCCCGCGCCGGATCGTGGCTGGCGGCGGCTCGGAGCGCAATCCGGCGACGAGCGGCGAGTACTTCTACACCGACGACCACTACAACACGTTCAGGCGGATTCGCGAATGACGATGCGAGACATCGATCGGCTGGAAGACCTGCCGAGTCAGTGCGTCCGATCCCTGCGCGGACTCGGCACGGACCAGTTGCGCGAATGGGCGCGCGCCGCAGACCAGCGTTTCGTGCTTGCCGACCTGTCCGGCTGCAAGGACAAGCTGTCGGCGATGCGCATGCTCGGGCACGCGTTCAACCTGCCGAGCTGGTACGGTGCGAACCTTGATGCGCTATACGACACGCTGACCGACGATGAGATCACCCCCGTCGGGCATGGCGTCGTCGTCGTGCTCGATCCGCTGCCGTACGCCGAGTTCTTCGGCGTCGAGGAGCGCGACGCACTCCTCGACGTGTTCCGCGACGTGGCGGAGCACTATGCGGAGCGCGGGGCGCCGTTTCGGGTGTTCTACCGCTAGCGCGGCATCATCGGCGGCAGCTCGCTCGGCGCTGCGCCGGGGACGTCGTCCTGCACTCCGCCCTGCGCGCGATCCGATCGATCAGCGGTAGTCCCCGACCGTGGCCTGCAGTGCCGCGAGGGCGGCCAGCCCTGCGGTCTCGGTGCGCAGCACGCGTGCGCCGAGCCGCGCCGGCCGATACCCGGCTCGTTCGGCGAGCGCGAGTTCCGAGTCCTCGAAACCACCCTCGGGGCCGACAGCCACCGTGAAGGACCCCGCGGCGGAGCGGGCAAGATCGGCAAGCGACCCTGGAGCGTCCGGCTGAAGCACGAAGCCGGCGACGTCCGCCCCGCCACAGCGTCTCAGCGCCGACTCGAGGTCGATGAACGCCTCGATCGGCGGCAGCCGGTTGCGTCCGCACTGGCAGCACGCTGCCACCACGATGTCCCGCAGGCGCTCGAGGCGCTTTGCGAGGCGCGCGCCATCGAGCCGTACCACGCTGCGCCGCGCCGGTGTCAGCGCGATGCGCACGGCGCCGAGCTCCACCGCTTTCTCGACCACCCAGTCGAGCTTGTCCGTCGCGATCCACGCCTGTATCAGCGTTGCTGCGATCGGAGACTCGCGCTCGACCGGATCGTGTGCAGTCAATTCGGCCTGCGTTCCCCGCGTCGAGAGGCGTCCGTGAAACTCGCCTCCACGCCCGTCGAACAGCACGACGCCGTCACCGTCGCGCAGCCGCAGGACGTGCAACGCGTGATGCGCAACGCTCTTCGGCAGATCGAGGACCTGCCCGGTCACCAGTTCGGTGTCGACGAAGAAGCGGGGATCGGCCAAGGAAAGTCGTGCTCCGTAAGAAGAAAGGGCCGGCGCGAGCCGGCCCTGCCGTTCTTGCCGCCTGTGCTGCCCCGGCCCGGGCCCTTCGGCCTCAGGCCGCGCGCAGCTGCTGCACGCGCGGAGAGTTGCCGGCCGCCGAACTCGGCGGCAGGGTCATCTCCTGCACGAACAGCGGCAGCGTGAACAGTGCCTGGTGCAGCCCGGCGTAGTAGTAGCGCAGGCCGTCGATGCGACGATCGATCATGCGCTGCGCGAGCGCATCGGCCGACAGCGAGCGCGGGTCGATCGAATCGCTCGCCACCGCGAGGCACCAGAGCGACCCGTACAGCGGGATGAACAGCGACATCGGTGCAACGTGCCGGAATACCTTGCCCAGGTTGGCGGCGTTCTTGCGCACCGTATCGGCCTGGTACACAGGTGAACCGAGGTGCAGCGTCAGCATTCCGCCCGGCTTCAGGATGCGCTGGCACATCCTGAAGAATTCCTCCGAATACAGATGAAACGCCGGCGTGTCGGGGTCGGTCAGGTCGAGCACGATCATGTCGAAGCGTTCCTGCGTCGCCTTGACGTACTCGAAGCCGTCGCCGATCCGCACCTCGAGGCGGGGATCGTCGAACACGCCCTTGTGGATCGAACCCAGCCACTTCTTCGAGATGTCGATGACGACCGGATCGAGCTCGGCCATCACGATGCGCTTCACGCCCGGATGCTTGAACAGTTCCTCCGACGAGCCGCCGTCACCGCCACCGATGACGAGGATCGATTCGGGGTTGGGGTGGGCCAGCGCGGCGGGGTGGGTCATGCACTCGTGATAGAAGAACTCGTCGCCTTCGGACGTCATCAGGCGCCCGTCGAGGCGAAAGAGCTTGCCGAACTGCGGCGTGTCGTAGACCTCCACGCGCTGGTACGGCGACTGGATCTCCTCGAGCTTCGCGCTGGCCGTGTAGCCGTAGCCCGAGTCGGCATTGAGCCAGTCGAAGATCAGTTCGCTCCTTGCCACGCCGCCGGCCGGCGCCGCGTCCGCGCTCTTCTCCGAGTTCGCGAGGTCGCCGCGGATGATGCGGTTCACCACCTGGCTGGTCGGCCGGAAGGCGACCATCAGGTCATCGAACAACTGCTCGGCCTTGCCGGTGTTGTCTTCGGTGAAATTGCAGACGTACACGTCGAGCGTGACGCCCCGCCGCTCCGGCCAGGTGTGGATCGCAAGGTGCGATTCCGCGAGCAGGATCGTCCCGGTGATGCCGCCGGGCTGACCATTCCATTGAGGAAAGACGTGCCACTTCTCGTCGACGATCGTCAGCTTCGCTTCGTTCGTCGCGTCCCGGCACAGCGTGGAAAGAGCCTCAAGATCCGTCAGCAAGGCTGCGCTGCAGCCGCATTCGAACAGATCGCCAGTCAGGTGAAGGCCTTGCATCTTCGTCCCCCAGCAGGTCCGCCCATATCGACCTGAATCGCGACTTGCGTCGCAACCCCACGATCCGGGACTCGCACGCTGTGGCGCGGCACGCGAGTCAATGCAGCTTGCGCTGCCCCTGCTGGCTTTGGCGGGAGATGCTGCCTAGCGGCTCGTTGCCTTCCTCGCGGCGTTGCTTCGGTGAGACCTGCCGTCGAGTCGGGCGCCCGTTGCGTCCTATGTTTTCCGGATCGAATTTTTCAGAGCAGGAGATAGTAGCTGAAAAAGTCCGCCATTTGAACTCTGACGGAGCTGATTGCACCTGCGGAAGCTGGAGCAAACCCTCGGGTTTTCTCTTCTTGCGACAGGCCGAACCGCATGGCCGGAACCCGGGACGGTGAGGACCATCACCGGACGCTTGGAAGCAATGGGCGGCCGAGCCCCCTTTGCTAAAATTTCTCCTTTCCCCTCGGGCGCGGCGGCTTGAGCGTTCCTTCAGGGCCGTTTCTCCCCAATCGTTCCTTGCCTCGGACTGGCTTCCCATGAACGACTCCCCCGCGCCGGGCGCGCTCTCGGACAAGAGCGCGGTGCAGATGGCCAACGCGATCCGCGCGCTGGCCATGGATGCTGTGCAGAAGGCGAACTCGGGGCATCCCGGCATGCCGATGGGGATGGCGGAAATCGCCGTCGCGCTGTGGGGGCGGCACCTCTCCCACAACCCCGCGAACCCGCAGTGGGCCAACCGGGATCGCTTCATCCTGTCCAACGGCCACGGCTCGATGCTGCAGTACGCGCTGCTGCATCTCACGGGCTACGACCTGCCGATGCAGGAACTGGTGAACTTCCGCCAGATGGGGAGCCGCACGCCGGGTCATCCCGAGCACGGCATCACACCTGGCGTCGAGACCACCACCGGACCGCTCGGACAGGGTCTCGCCAATGCGGTCGGCATGGCGCTGGCGGAGAAACTGCTGGCAGCCGAGTTCAACCGGCCCGGCTTCGACGTCGTCGATCACCGGACCTATGTGCTGCTCGGCGACGGTTGCATGATGGAAGGCATTTCGCATGAAGCCGCGTCGCTGGCCAGCACCTGGCAGCTCGACAAGCTCGTCGCGATCTACGACGACAATGGAATCTCGATCGACGGCGAGGTCGAGCACTGGTTCACCGACGACACCGCGCAGCGCTTCCGCGCGTACGGCTGGAACGTGGTGGGGCCGGTCGATGGCCACGACGTCAATGCCGTCGACAAGGCGATCGCGCAGAGCAAGGGCAGCGACAGGCCGACGCTGATCATCGCGAAGACGGTCATCGGCAAGGGTTCGCCGGGGCGCGCCGGCTCCGAGAAGGCGCACGGCGAAGCGCTCGGCGACGCCGAGATCGCGGCGACGCGCAAGGCGATCGACTGGCCACACGAGCCGTTCATGGTGCCGCGGGACGTCTACGCGGCGTGGGACGCCAGGCGCGCGGGCGCGGACCGCGAGGCCAAGTGGACGGGGTTGTTCAAGGCTTACTCCGAGCGCTATCCGCAGGAGGCGGGCGAGTTCGAGCGGCGCCTCGAGCGCACGCTGCCGGGCAGGTACGGCGAGGTGCTGGACGCCGCCGTCGTCGCTGCCGCCGGCAAGCGCGAAGCAGTCGCGACGCGCAAGGCCTCGCAGCTCGCGCTCGAAGCGCTGGCGCCGACGCTGCCGGAGATGCTTGGAGGCTCGGCGGACCTCACGGGCAGCAACCTGACCAAGTGGAGCAAGGCGACGGCGATGCGCCGCGACGGGCTCGGCGGCCGGCATGTCAACTACGGCGTGCGCGAGTTCGGCATGTGCGCGATCGCCAACGGCGTCGCGCTGCACGGCGGCTTCCTTCCGTTCGCCGGCACGTTCCTCGTCTTTTCCGACTACGCCCGCAACGCCCTGCGGATGGCCGCGCTGATGAAGCAGCGCGTCGTGTTCGTGTTCACGCACGACTCGATCGGCCTTGGCGAGGACGGACCCACGCACCAGGCCGTCGAGCATGTCTCCAGCCTGCGTCTGATCCCGAACATGGACGTCTGGCGCCCGGCCGACACGGCCGAGACGCTGGTTGCATGGGCCGCGGCGATCGAGCGCAACGGGGGGCCGACCTCGCTGGCGCTGTCGCGGCAGGCGGTTCCGTTCACCCCGCGCGACGTCGATGCCGGCGCGATCCGGCGCGGCGCCTACGTCATCAGCGAGGCGGCGGGCGGAGTGAAGAAGGCGCGTGCCGTGCTGATCGCCACCGGAACGGAGGTGACGCTGGCCGTCGAGGCGCAGAAAGCGCTCGCTGCGCAGGGCGTCGCCGTGCGGGTGGTGTCGATGCCGTCGACGACGGTGTTCGATCGGCAGGACGCCGCGTACAAGGCGAGCGTGCTGCCGGAGGGGCTGCCGCGCGTGGCCATCGAGGCTGGCGTGACCGATTTCTGGTGGAAGTACGTGCGTGCCAGCGGAGCGGTGCTCGGCGTCGACACGTTCGGCGAGTCGGCGCCGGCGCCTGCCGTCTACAAGCATTTCGGGCTGACCGTGGAAAATCTCGTCGCCACCGTCAGCGCTGTCATCGCCAAGGGAAAGAAATGACCATCAAGATCGCCATCAACGGTTACGGCCGCATCGGCCGCAACATCCTCCGCGCCCACTACGAGGGCGGCAAGAAGCACGATGTGCAGATCGTCGCCATCAACGACCTCGGCGACCCGAAGACCAACGCCCACCTGACGAAGTACGACACCGCGCATGGCCCGTTCCCCGGCACCGTGGTGGTCGACGGCGACGCCATGGTGGTCAACGGTGACCGCATCAAGGTCCTTGCCAACCGCAATCCGGCCGAGCTGCCGTGGGGACAGCTGGGCGTCGACGTCGTCCTCGAGTGCACCGGCTTCTTCACCACCAAGGAGAAGGCGTCGGCCCACCTGAAGGGCGGCGCCAGGAAGGTGATCATCTCGGCGCCGGGCGGCAAGGACGTCGACGCGACGATCGTCTACGGCGTGAACCAGGGCACGCTGAAGGCGTCGCACACGGTGATCTCCAACGCCTCGTGCACCACGAACTGCCTGGCCCCGCTGGTCAAGCCCCTGCACGACAAGATCGGCCTGGTCTCCGGACTGATGACGACCGTGCATGCCTACACCAACGACCAGGTGCTCACCGACGTCTACCACGAGGACCTGCGCCGCGCGCGGGCGGCGGCGCACAACATGATCCCGACCAAGACCGGCGCGGCAGCCGCGGTCGGACTAGTGCTGCCCGAACTCAACGGCAAGCTCGACGGCTATGCGATCCGGGTGCCGACCATCAACGTGTCGATCGTCGACCTGTCGTTCATCGCCGCGCGCGACACGACGGTCGATGAGGTCAACTCCATCATGAAGGCCGCAGCCGATGGCGAACTGAAGGGCGTGCTCGGCTACAACGCCGATCCGCTGGTATCGAGTGACTTCAACCATGATGCGCGCTCGTCCATCTTCGACTCGACGCTGACGAAAGTCTCGGGGCGGCTGGTGAAGGTGTCCTCCTGGTACGACAACGAGTGGGGCTTCAGCAACCGGATGCTGGACACCACGGTCGCCCTGATGAACGCCAAGTAGAGGCGCGCACGGCGTCCGCACGAAAAGCGCCCCGGCGGGGCGCTTTTTTCTTGCCGGACGAGTGTTGCACCGCACTGCGTTCGCCCTCTGGGCGCGGCGGTACACCGTTTGGCGGAGGAGTGCGTTGAGAGACGTGGGGGCACGTTACGCTCCCGCTTCCCGGCGCCCGAGGAGTCGCTCAAGGTGGTACTGCATCGCTTGCATGTCCTGCTGGTCGC
>JAOUJD010000069.1 GCA_029883565.1 Burkholderiaceae bacterium | reverse complement strand
ACCACCAGGTCGAGCCTCTTCTTCTTCGCGAAGGCGGCGATTTCATCGCCGGCATTGCCGGCCAGGCAGACTTCGGCGGCGGCAAGGCTCGCCCTGGCGAACAGCTTCCTCACAGGCCCGAGGGCCGCATCGAATGCCCGCTTCTGCATCGCGCGGATGTCCTCCTCCGAATAGGCAGGCAGGGCGATCCCGGCCATGTCCGGCATCAGGGCGCCGGCGAAGTCGGCGACGACGTGGATCAGAGTGATGCCCGGCTTTGCCCCGAACAGGTCGCGATGACGCAACACGAAACGCACGGCCTCGCGGCCGAACTTGCTGCCATCGATGGCGATGCCGAGTTTCAGCGAGTCGGCAGGTGGTTTCTCGCGCGCACGCAGCAGCAGGATCGGTGTGCGGGTCTGAGCCAGAACCGCATTCGTGACCGAGCCGACAAGCAGGCCCTTCAGGGCCGAGCGGCCATGCGATCCCATCACGATCAGGTCGGCCTTGCTCCGGGCGGCGGCGGCGCTGATCTCGGTGGCAGGGTTGCCTACCGTGTAGCGCGCTACCGGCGCGAGGCCGGCTTTCTGCAGGCGCGTCCGCGCCGGTTTCAGTGCCTTCTCGGCTTCATCGGTGTAGTAGGAATCGACGACGTCACGCCCGACCACCCGCGTAGCGCGGACCGGGATGGCCAGCTGCACGTTGAGGACCTCGACGTCCGGGTTGGAACCCACCAGGGTGGAGCGCGATGCGACGAAGTCGACCGCGGTGCGGCTGAAGGTGCTGCCATCCACCGGAACCAGGATTTTCATCGTTCCCTCCCGTCTGAGGACGCTGCCAACCTTGTTCAGTCTAGGACCGCAATGGCGCTCCACGATGACCCGCAACAAAAAGGGCCGCCTGCGGCGGCCCTTCCTTTTGCTCGCGGGTCACTTTGCCGTCGAGGTCGGGCACGTGCTCATGCCCAGCAGCGAGTAGACCGGGCAGGTGCGAAGCAGGCCGGTGGCGAGCGGGACCACGCCGATCCATCCCCATACCCCGATCACGCCCATCAGCGTCAGCGCGATCAGTACAAGGCCCGCGACGATGCGCAGGATGCGATCGATGCCACCTACATTCGTCTTCATGAAGTTCCCCTTTCGATAAGTGCGGCACGTTATGGGGCCGCGGGACAGGCGGGTCAGTGACTGCGGTCACCTCCGATGATCTGCTCTCCGGCGGCGATGCGCCGCAGCGCGGCGGCATCGGCGATCTCGATCGCGCCGCGTCCGAGGTGCACGCTGCCGCTCTGCTCGAACTGCTTCAGCAGCCGGCTCACCGACTCGCGGGAGACGCCAAGCTGTTCGGCAATTTCCTGGTGCGAGGCCGCCACCCTGGCCCCCTTGCCGAGCAACGCGGCCGCGAGGCGCCGGTCCAGGCGCATGAAGCCGATGGATTCGACGAGCTCCATCAGCTGGAGGATGCGATCGGCGAAGACCTGCAGCACCTCCTCGCGGAACGGACGGTGCTCGGCAATCAGCCGGTCGAACGTGTTGCGTGGAATCAGCGCGATCTCGGCATCGGTCGCGCATTCACCGCGTGCGCCATACGGTGCGGCGCCGATCATGCAGCTGGTGGAGATCACGCAGCTCTCGCCCGGTGTCACCTCGTACAAAGCGAGTTCGCGCCCGCTTTCCAGCGCCTTCGACACCCGCACTCGGCCGCTCAGAACGATGGGAAACCCCGCGCAGGGATCGCGCTCGCTGAATACCGGAGTGCCGGCCGGCAGCCGGATCAGCCGCAGGTTGTGCGCCACTTCCTCCTGAAGTCCGACTGGAAGGCCGTTCAGGGAAGGCATGGCCCGCATCAGTTGCTGCATCACTTCGTCTTGGTTCATTGTCCGATCGTCGCAAACAGCTCAAAACCGAAGGATATTCCCACCATGCGTCCCGGCCTTGACCGTGGTCGCCGGTAAGCTTCATCCCGTGAACACGATGACGAGCGGCGTTTCCCCGGCCGAGAGGTTCGCGGTCTTCCGGATCGCCCGACGGGCGGCCGACGTGGATGGCAGGTTGGACGAGCGGGACCGGCAACTCCTGGCGCGATTCGCCGCCGCTGCCGCGCCTTCGGCTCCCGAGGGCGGCCGGGACCTCGCGGCCGCCGTGGCCGAAATTGCCAGTCCCGAGGCACGGCGCCTCGCGTATGAGTCGGCGGTCGGGGCCTGTTCGGCCGACGGATTGCGAGGCGAGGACGAAACCCGTTTCCTGGCCCGTCTCGGCGCCATGCTCGGATTGGCCCAACCGGAAGTCGCCTCGGTCGCTGTGACGGCCGACGCCCTCGCGACGGCGCCGCTGCTGGCGTTGTCCTCGCCCGGCGGGCCGGCCGTGGCCGACGCGGTCCCTCGGATCGGGGACCTGGAAGGCATCGTGTTGAAGGCGGCGATCGTCAACGGCGCGCTCGGTCGGCGTCCGGATTCGTTCTCGGCCATGGCCATCATCCCGCTTCAGCTGAAGCTGGTCTACCGGATCGGCCGCGCACATGGGGTCGAACCGAGTCGCGCCGAAGCGCGCGAACTCCTGGTAGCCATGGGCGCCGGCCTGGCGGCGCAGTACCTCGAACAGATCGCGCGGCGACTGTCGGCGGGACGGCAGGTGGCGTCGCGGGAAGGCGGCGCCGCGGCGGCCGATGAAGGTGCGCTGTTCGCGTTCGCCCGGACCTATGCCGTGGGGGAGGTCGCGCGCGAGCACTACGCCGCCGGGCACGGCATGGCGCCGCGCCCGCTGGTTGAAGCCTACGTGGAGGCGCTGGGATGCGGGCAGCAGCTCTATTCCAGTCACGCGGCGCAGATCGAGGCGCAGGCGCGCGCGCTGGACGCGCACCGGCTGCTGCAATTCGTGCGCAGCCAATAGGCCAGGGAACGGAACGGGACGACGCATGCCCCTCGCCGACGTGACGGCCGATCTCGAGCGGCGCTTTTCGGGCGTCCGGCGCCTGTATGGGGACGCGGCAGCGGACCGCTTCCGAGCGGCGCATGTGGTCGTTGTTGGCATCGGCGGCGTCGGCTCGTGGACGGCCGAAGCCCTGGCGCGCTCGGCCGTCGGTCGTCTCACGCTGGTCGACCTGGATCACGTTGCCGAGTCCAACACCAACCGCCAGATCCACGCCCTGGGCGACAGCTATGGACAGGCGAAGGTGAACGCGATGGCGGAACGCATTCGCGCCATCAACCCGGCCTGCGGCGTGCGTACCGTCGATGAATTCGCCTCAGTTGAAAACGCCGCCGCACTTGCCGCCGGCGCCGACGTCGTGGTCGATTGCGCCGACCAGGTGGTCGCCAAGGCGGCGCTGATCGCGGCAGCGCGTGCGGCGGGTGTCGCTGTGATCACGTGCGGTGCCGCCGGAGGCCGCATCGATCCGACGCGGATCCGCTGCGAGGATCTGGCCCGTCTCGCAGGCGATCCGTTGCTGGCGAAAGTGCGCCACAAGCTGCGCCGCGACTACGGATTCCCGCGCGACAGCGGCGCGCGTGCGACGCGCTTCGGGGTGATCGGGGTGTACTCGGACGAACCGTTGCGGCGGCCGGCGCCGGTCGACGACGGGGACAAGCGCCCCGCCACGGGCGCAGCGCTCGCCTGTGCCGGTTTCGGCTCCACGGTCGTGGTCACTGCGACCATGGGTTTCGTTGCGGCCGGTCAGGCGCTGGAAGTCCTTCGCGGGGCCGGCCCGAAACGTCGTTGACGGGTGTCAACCGCGCAGGCGCCAACGGTCCTACGCTGAAAGCAGGTTTCGCGGAGGCATCATGTTCAAGCGCATTCTGGTCCCGACTGACGGCTCGGAATTGTCGGAGAAGGCAATCAGGGCCGCTGTCGATCTGGCGCATACCCTGAAGGCCTCGCTGGTCGGCATGACGACCCTCGAGCCCTATTCGTATTCCAACCTCTCCGAGTACCGGCCGGAGACGCTGGACGACTATGAAGCGCGGATGGACAAGGCCGGGGCGGAGCGGCTTGCGCGGATCGCGGATGCCGCGACGCAGGCGGGCCTGCCGGTCGAAACGGTCACCGTGAAATCGTTCTCGCCCTACGAGGCGATCATCGACACGGCCAAGGCGAGCAAGTGCGACCTGATCGTCATGGCATCGCACGGCCGCCGCGGACTCAACGCCGTGCTGCTTGGCAGCGAAACGCAGAAGGTGCTGACCCACACGTCGATCCCGGTGATGGTGTTCCGCTAGAACCCGGCGGCCTGCGCCGCCAACCACGGCGATCCGTCGCCGCGAGCCCGGACGGTCATCCCGCCCGGGCTTTTCATTTGCTCTGCGCCAGCCGTCCGACGGCGCGGGCTTGCGATGGGTCAACCCGCGCCTCAACCAACGTCTTACCTTGCCCTGAAATGAACCGGCAGGAGGCACGATGACGCAGGAAACTCCGTTCAGGCACGACGAGATCTTCGTTGGTTTCGGCCCAATCGACGAACTGCACCGCGAGTTCCAGATGCTGCTCGACCGGCTGATCGACTGCGAGGATGCGGACTACGGCCAGCACCTGCTGGAACTGCACGAGCATCTGCTGCGCCATTGCGGGGCCGAGGAAGACTGGATGAGGCAGGAGCGCTACACCGGTTACATGAAGCACAAGCAGGAGCACGAGAAACTGCTCGAGTCGCTGTCCGAGGTGCGGCGCAGGTTCGATGCGGGCGATCTCGAATCCGTGCAGGCGTTCTCGAGCGACCTGCTGCCGTGGTTTGCCGTGCACGCGCAGACGATGGACGCGCCGCTCGCCGAGTTCCTGAAGGGCAATTGAAAGCGACTGACCGACCGATGGGCGAGCCGAACTCCGGCACGGGGGGTTACGCGGTCGGCATCGCGTCGATCGATGCCATGCACGTCGAACTGGAAGAGCGGCTGGCCGCCCTGCAGGAGGGCGGAGCCGACGTTCGCCTCGCGCTTGCCGCGCTGCAGGACCATCTGCAGCGTCACTTCGCGCACGAGGAAGCATTGATGGCGGAGGCCGACTTTCCGATGGCCGCCTGCCACGGACGCGAGCACGCGTCGGTGATCGAGGTCGTGACCGAAGTGCAGCGGCTGCTCGAGGCGGGCGACGAAGCGCCCCTTGGCCGGCTGGCGCCCGCGATGCTCGAGTGGTTCGCCGTGCATGCCTCGGGCATGGATGCCGCGCTCGCGGCGTACCTGAAGCAGTCCGCGCCGACCGCGGCGTAGCGCTGCTCCCGCTACAGGGTTCGGCGCTGCCGCATTTCGCGGCGGATCCAGTCGTGCATGTGGATCATGCCGTCCTCGTGCGGCGTGTGATACGGACCCTCGTCGTCTTCCCCCGCGAGCCAGAGGGCGCGCCGTCCGCGGTGCAGGCGCGAGCAGACCGCCGCGTCCTCCGCCGCGGACTCCGCGTAGGCGGCCTGGTGCGCTTCCACGATCTGCCGTTCGAAGGCGCGCACTTCCTCGGGGTAATAGAACTCGACGATGTTGGTGGTGTGGTCGGGCGAGCGCGGAATCAGCGTGCTGACCACGAGCGACTGGGGGTACCACTCCAGCATCACGTTCGGATAGAGGATCGACCACACCGTGCCGAACTTCGGCAGCGCGCCGCCCGAGTACGCGAGGATCGCGTCGCGGTAGCGCTGGTAGTTCGGCGATGCCTGCGACTGCAGCTTGTCCTTGATGCCGAGGACCTGATAGCTCCAGCGGTCGCCGAAACCCCACTCGTAGTTGCCGGCGTCGACCCACTTCCGCAGGCCCGGATGCATCGCCTCGACGTGATACAGCTCCAGGAAGATCTCGAGGAAGGCCTTCCAGTTGAACGGGCACTCGTCGACCTGCACCCGGTCGAACACGTAGCTCGAGTAGTCGTAGTCCGCGGCGAGCGGGAAGCTGGCGAGGTCGGTTGCCGGGTCGCGCGGACCCGCGAACAGCAGGCCGTTCCAGCGCTTCAGGGGGGTGCGCGGCAGCGAACAGTCGGGCGTGCTGTCGAAGTCAGGCGCGCCCAGCAACTTGCCGTCGAGGTCGTAGGTCCAGCGGTGCAGTGGACACACGATGTTCGACTTGTTGCCGCGTCCTTCGAGCAGCAGCCCCTGCCGGTGGCGGCACGTGTTGGACAGCAGGCTGATTCCGCCTGGTCCGTGCACCAGCACCTTGCCGTTCTCGGTCCACGGGAGCGTCATGTAGTCGCCGGGTTCCGGCGCCATCATCTCGCTGCCGACGTAGTTCGGGCCCTTGTCGAACAGCAGCATCATTTCGCGCTCGAACCATCCGCGGTCGAAGTAGCTGGCGATCGGCAGCGGGGCGGCACGAGCTAGCAGCGCGGCATCCAGGTTGGAACGACGCGAGATCGTGCCGGGAGCGTTCATGCGCGGCGTTCGGCGGGACAGTGTGCGTCGGACGAGTCAGGGCCAGCGCCGCTTCAGCGGCAGCAGATCATGATACCCGCGCATCCGCGCTGCGCAGGTCGTACAGCCAGCCGTGCCGCGTCGCCCACTTCTCGACTTCCACTCCTGCGAGCACTGCGATCGACAGGCCAGCCGCCAGTAGAAGAGCGCGGCCGGAAAGCGCCTGCGTGCCGAACACCGTCTGCAGCACGGGCAGGTAGATGATCGCCAGGTGCAGCGCGACGCTTGCGGCGATGGTCGCCAGGAGGAAACGATTGGACGCGATTCCCAGGCGCCACAGGCTGCGGGTCTCGGAGCGGATCGCCATCACGTGTGCGAGCTGGGCGAATGTGAGCACGGTGAACGTCATGGTCTGCGGATGCTCGCCGTTGGCGATGGCCCATCCGCAGGCGGCCAGGCTGACACCGCCGATCAGCAGCCCGGCCCACACGATGTGCTGCCAGATGCCGTGGGCGAACACCGACTCGCCGCGCGGCCGCGGACGTCGGCGCATCACGTCCGGCTCCGCCAGCTCGCTGGCGAGGGCAAGGCCCGGCAGCCCGTCGGTGATGAAGTTGACCCAGAGGATCTGGATCGGCGTCAGCGGAATCGGCAGGCCGAGGAACGGCGCGAGGAAGACGGTCCAGATCTCCCCGGCGTTGCCGGCCATCACGAAGCGTATGAACTTGCGGATGTTGTCGTAGATGCGGCGGCCCTCGCGCACGGCGCCGACGATCGTGGCGAAGTTGTCATCCAGCAGCACGAGATCGGAGGCCTCGCGCGCGACGTCGGTGCCGCCACGGCCCATCGCCACGCCGATGTCGCTCTTCTTCAGCGCGGGCGCATCGTTGACGCCGTCGCCGGTCATCGCGACGCATTCCCCACGCGCCTGCAGCGCCTCGACGATCCGGATCTTCTGCGCCGGGTCCACTCGCGCGAACACGCGGGTGCGCGCGAGTCGGGTGTCGAGCTGCGCGGCGTCGAGCTGTTCCAGCTCGCCGCCCACGATGACGGTGTCGATCTCGTCCGCCATCCCGATCGAGCGCGCGATGGCGAGGGCGGTCGAGGGATGATCGCCAGTGATCATCACCGGCCTGATCCCTGCCGCCAGGCACTCGGCGACGGCGGCACGCGCCTCTGCGCGCGGCGGATCGATCAGGCCGACCAGCCCGAGCAGCTTCAGGTCGCGATCGACGTGTTCGAGCGGCGCGTGGCGGTCCGCGCTGCGCGCGGCCAGCGCGAGCACGCGCAGGCCCTCGGCGGCCATCTGTTCAGCGCGCTGCTGCCACTCGGGCAGGTCGATGTCGATGCAGAGCGTGAGCACGGCCTCGGGCGCGCCCTTGACGGTGACGAGGACGTCGTGCTCGCGCTCGTGCACGGTCGTCATGCGCTTGCGTTGAGAGTCGAAAGGCAGTTCGGCGACGCGCGGCAGGGTGTCGCGCAGCGCATCGATGTCGATGCCGTCGCCGTGCGCGTGGTCCGCCAGCGCGATTTCAGTCGGGTCGCCCACCCAGGCGCCGTCGGGGCTGCGCGAGGCGTCGTTGTTGAGCGCAAGCACCTGCAGTGCGTGCGCCCTGGTGGCGGGACTGACCGCTTCGAAGCGGGCGAGCCGCAGCCGGTTCTGCGTCAACGTGCCGGTCTTGTCGCTGCAGATCACCGTCACCGAGCCGAGCGACTCCACGCAGGGCAGGCGGCGCACGAGCGCGTTCGCGCGCGACATCCGGCGGGCGCCGAACGCGAGCGCGATCGACACGACGGCGGGCAGCGCCTCCGGAATGGCGGCGACGGCCAGGCTGACCGCCGTGAGGAACATCAGCGCGGCGGGTTCCCCGCGGGTCAGGCCGACGGCGAAGATCACCGCGCAGATCGCCAGCACGGCAACTGCCAGCCGTCGTCCGAAGCGACCCAGGCGCTCCTGCAGCGGAGTGCGCATGTCGCCGGCCTCCTCGACCAGGCGCGCGATCGCGCCCAGCTGTGTGCCGCGCCCGGTGCCCACCACCAGGCCGAGCGCGCGGCCGGCCGTGACGTTGGTGCCCGCAAATGCCATGTTGTGCCGATCGGCGAGCGCTGTTTCATCGCTGCATACCAGCGTCGCGTCCTTGTCGACGGGTACGGACTCGCCGGTCAGCGCGGCTTCGTCCACGCGCAGCGCGGCCGACTCGACCAGGCGCAGGTCGGCGGGCACCCGCGTGCCGGCTTCGAGCCAGACCACGTCGCCGCGCACGATGTCTGCCGCCGGCACATCGGTGCGTGAGCCGTCCCTGATCACATGGGCGTGTGGCGCCGCCAGCGAGCGCAGCGCGGCCATCGCCTGCTCGGCCCGCCACTCCTGGACAAAGCCGAGCAGGGCGTTGAGCACGACGATCGCGAGGATCGCTGCGGCCTCGACCGCCTCGCCGATGATGAACGCGACGGCGGCCGCGACGAACAGCACGGCGATCATGAAGTCAGCGAACTGCCGCGCGAACAGGAATAGCGGCCCGTGCGTCTTGCCTGCAGGCAGCGTGTTGCTGCCGTCGCGGGCGAGCCGGAGCGCCGCCTCGTCCGGCGTCAGGCCCGCCCTGCTCGACTGCGAGCGCGTGAGCGCCTCGTCGGCCGCAATGGCGTGCCACGCTGGGGGCTGGGCAGGGGAGGCGGTTCGGTCCACGGGCCACGGGACAAACGCGGACGCTCGGCATTGCGCCCGTTGCTTGACTCTAGGCCGCAGCCGGCGGCCCCGCTTGCCGCGTGTCAACGGCGGCCACGCATGGCCGCCTCGTTCAGGGTTTACGAGGTGGCGCCGTCAGCCGCGCGGGCGCGCGCCGCCGCATCGGCCGGGGTGATGCCCGCCTCGTACATGTCGGACCAGCGGGTTTCGTCGAGCATGTCGTGCGCGCGCATGACCGGCCAGCCCAGTTCGGCGCAGACCTGCGCCAGCCATTCGAAGAATGTCATGGTCGTTCCCGCTCAGAGTCGATCGACGGAGAGTTCCTCCAGCCACATGATCTCGCAGTCGCGATCGCCGGACTTCATCGAAGTCGTCGCGAGCTGGCCGTCGGCGCTGCGCACATTGACCAGTTGTCCGCGCAGCGTCACCAGTTCGCCGAGCTTCACTCGTCGCAGCTGCGCGTAGACCGCGTCGCTGGCCGGAATAACGTGGACGTTCGTGATGTGCGGCGCGAGCCCGTCGAACTCCTGCTGCGTCATCGCGCCGCGCGGGCGTGCGAACAGCGCACGCAGTCCGTGGCTGACCCCCTCGTGCGTGAAGTTGAAGCGGCTGACGTTGGCCGTGTCGGTCATCGGGCCGAAACCGAGGCCGATGTCGTGCGTGGCGGGCCGCAGGCCGGGGATCCAGTTGACCAGGGACTGGTACGGCTTGAAGCGCTCGATGTTAAGCACCCGTCCGCGGGTCTCGAACTGCGCCACCGGGAGCAGCGCGCCGCCGCCGGCGACGGTGATCGTCGACGCGTCCGGCGTGGGACGCACGACATAGGTGCCGGGATCCGTGCGTCCCGGCGGCACGTCCACCGAACCGGGACGATCGAGCCAGGCGGCGATGCCGCCGACGATCCCGACGGTCAACGCGGCGCCCGCTGCCAGGTCGCGGACGTTCATCCCGCGCCCGGCGCGACTAGATGCCTTCGAACGTGTTGCACGCGGCGATCTGCCCGGCCTTCATGCCGGTCATGAACCACCGCATGCGCTGCTCCGAGCTGCCGTGGGTGAAGCTTTCGGGGACCACCCGCCCCTGGGTGCGGCGCTGGATCGTATCGTCGCCGATGGCCGCGGCCGCAGTCATCGCCTCCTCGACGTCGCCCGCTTCGAGGAGTTGCCGGTTGTTGGCATGGTGCGCCCACACGCCGGCCAGGCAGTCGGCCTGCAGCTCCAGGCGTACCGACAGCGCGTTGTACTGCGTCTCGCTCACGCGCTGCCGCCAGGCATCCATCTTCTGCATGATGCCGAGCTGGTTCTGCACGTGGTGCCCCACTTCATGCGCGATCACGTACGCCTGCGCGAAGTCGCCGGGCGCGCGGAACCGCTCGCGCAATTGCTGATAGAAGGCGAGGTCGATGTAGAGCCGCTGATCGAGCGGGCAGTAGAAGGGGCCCATGGCCGCCTGCCCGGTACCGCAGGCGGTTGGCGTCGCGCCCGTGAAGAGCACGAGCCGTGGCTCCTGATAGTCGCGGCCGAGTTGCTGGAACAGCATGTTCCACGTCTTTTCCGTGTCGCCGAGGACGACCGCAACGAAGCGGCCCATCTCGTCGGTCGGCGCTCCGGCCTTGCCCGGCGTCTCGGCGGGAGCCTGGATCTGCTGCAGGCCGTCGGCAAGGCCGAGCATCACGCGTGGGTCGATGCCGAACAACATTCCGACGACGACCAGCAGGATGGCGCCGATGCCGCCGCCGATCAGTCCGCGCCCGCCGACCCCCTGTCCGCGGCGATCCTCGACGTTCGAACTGCCTGGCCCTTCAGTGCGCATGTCTATCCCCGTATTCGTCGAACGGGGATTCAATCACACCGCTGCAGCGGGTGCCAGCCTGAATCAGAACCCGTAGCCGGCACGGTACTGGCCGCGGTCACCTCGGTCGTGCCGATCGTCGTGACCATGTCGATCGTAACGGCCATGACGGTATTCGCGACGCTCTTCTTGGCGGTACCTCCAGTGGCCCCCGTAGCCGTATGGCGCGACGCGGACCACGGCCCCGGGGCCATAGACGACGGGCCCCGGAACGATGACGCGTGGCGCGACCACCACCGGCGCCGGGTAGATCACGCGCGGAGGCGGCACGTAGACCGGCGCAGGCGCGTAGACGGGGACCGGGGCGTAGACAGGGACCGGGGCGTAGACGGGAGGCGGGCCGTAGAAGGGACCGCCGATGCGGATGCCGAAGTCGGGGGTATTGACGCTGACCGCGACGCCGCCGTGGGCATGAGCCATGGCCATGGGGGCGAGCAGGGCGGCGAGCAGGGTGCCGAGCAGAACGGTGCGTTTCATCGTGTCCTCCGTGTGGTCGTACAACCTAACAACGGCATGCCCACCCGGGCGGCGGACCCGAAGTCGTATCGAGTTGTAACCAGACGAAGCGGGCCCGTATCCCGCGCGCTCGCGGCAGCGTGTCAGAACGGGCGGATGGACAGGGCGCGACCGCGTCCCGCTGCGCACGGGCGGTCGCTGTAGGTCACCTGGCCGCGATGCTCGCAGCGATAGATGGTGGACGAGGGCGGGAAGCGAAGATCGAATTCGAGCTTGGGCGCGGCTAGAAGCGCGTTGGACATCGAACTCCAGACGGGCGGCCCGACATCACCGCGATCCGCCTGCGCGAACGACGGCTGCGCCAGGGTCAGCAGCAGGTACGAAACGGTCGCGAGCAGTGCCCCGCCGACGACGAACGTAAGGACGTTCAAAGCGACATCGACATGGCGATCGGAGGAAACGAACAAGGCGTGCGGCACCATCGATGCGGATTATCGCCGAGATCGCCGATCGACCGGGATGATCCCGTGCAAACCAGCGTGGCAATGACGCGATTACGCGATCAGGCGACCGCGAGGCCGCTCTTGTGGAGTTGCCACACGGCGAGCAGGTCGCGTTCGCGCTCTCGTGTGAGCTTGCCGGCCCGCCGCTTGTCGTCGAGCGGGGGAATGCCCGCCTCGAGGATATCGTTGACGGTGACGGCCAATGGGCGGGTCTTCAGCCCGGTCGCCTGGGCGCGCGCGGTGTCCACGGCGTGGAATCCGCGGGTCTGCAGATCGTGCGTCGGAATCCACAGCGGCAGTTCGACCCACGGCTGCACCGCTTCGTGTTCGAGGAATCGCTCGTCGACCCACTCGATCGCCGCTTCCTCGCCGCTGATCCAGCGGCATGTGTCCAGGAGTTCTCCGAAGGTCGCGCCTTCGCTGGGCCCCGTGGCGTTGAACGGCCCCGTTGCGCCGAGCTGGATCAGTCGGAGCATCCAGGCGGCGAGGTCGCGCACGTCGATGAACTGGATGGACGTATGCGGCGATCCCGGGGCAAGCACGCGACCGCCGCCCGCCAGCCGCCAGGGC
>JAOUJD010000001.1 GCA_029883565.1 Burkholderiaceae bacterium | reverse complement strand
CGGAGTCGGGTGGCCTGAGCGGCAGCCGCGCGATCGAAAAAAGAGCCCGGCCGAGCGCCGGGCTCTTTGTTTACAGGGACCCGCGACAGAGCGGCGCCGGGTCGGGTGCCGCGACCGAGTCGCGACCGTTACTTCAGCGCGTTCCGGGCCTCGTACGCCTGCTTCACTCGCGTCTCCGCCTGCGCGACCTCGCGTTCGAGTTCGGCAATGCGGCTCTCGTACTCGGGCGAAAGCCGCGACCCGCCCTTTGCGGTTCCGAGCCGCTCGCCTGGCAACGGCTCGCGGCCCAGCTCCAGCTTGCGGCGGAGCACCGCGAGCTCGCGCTCGGCGGCCGTGACTTCCGCGTTGGCGGCGTCCAGGTTCTGCGGAATGGGACGGACCGTCGACCCGGGCGGGATGCCGCCGGCCGGCGACGGGAGGACCGGCATCGCCGCGGCGGGCGCCGCGCCCGTCGCGGGCGTCACGCTCCTCGGCGCTGCCGTGCGCGGTGTCGGCTTGGTTTCGCGCTCCTCGAGGATCTTGCCATTCGGGGGAGGGCTGTCGGTGAACAGGATCGTGCCGTCTGGCATCTGCACCTTGTAGATCGCAGCGAAGGCGACGACCGGCGCGACGGCCAGGCAAACGGCAGCGATGACTCGGTGCATTGCGATCTCCCCTTCGGTTGCGCGCCACACAATAGCGGGTCAGCGGTTTCCGTCAAACGCCGGATCGCGGGCAAAGGACGACCGATCGTTCCGCTAACTGATGATCGGTTGTCCCCGTTCAGACGAAAGCCCCGCGAAAGCGTCCCTTGCGGCAGGTTATCCACAGTTTGAACGGGTCGCGGGTGGCAGAATTCCACGGATGAGTGGCACGCGCTTCGTCCATCTCCGGTTGCACTCGGAGTTCTCCGTCGTCGATGGCATCGTGCGGATCGGCGCGGCGGTCGGCAAGGCGGCCAGGGACGGTCAGGGCGCGCTGGCGCTGACCGATACCTCCAACATCTTCGGTGCGGTCCGGTTCTACGCTGCAGCGCGCAAGAAAGGCGTCAAGCCGATCGTCGGCTGCGATCTGTGGATCACGAACGACGCCGATCGGGACAACCCCCACCGCCTCGCGCTGCTGGTGCAGGACCGCGGCGGCTACCTCAACCTGTGCGACCTGCTGACGCGCGCGTACCTCGAGAACCAGCATCGCAACCGGGCCGAGGTGCGACTCGAGTGGTTCGAGGAAGATGGCGGGCGGCGGGCAGATGGCTTGATCGCGCTGTCCGGTGGCCGGCACGGTGACGTCGGCACGCTGCTGCTGGCTGGCAAGATGGACAGCGCGAAGCTGGCGGCGCAGCGCATGGCGGCCGCCTTCCCCGGTCGCTATTTCCTCGAACTGCATCGCACCGGGCACGAGCGCGACGCCGCGCAGACGAAGGCGGCCCTGGTGCTCGCGGCGCAGTCGGCGCTGCCCGTCGTCGCCACCCATCCGATCCAGTTCCTCGAGCAGGGTGACTTCCGGGCGCACGAGGCGCGCGTCTGCATCGCCGAGGGATACACACTGGCCGATCCGCGCCGGCCGCGCCGCTTCACCGAGCAGCAGTACTTCAAGTCGCAGGACGAGATGGCGGCCCTGTTCGCCGATGTGCCGATCGCACTCGCCAACACCCTGGCCATCGCGCAGCGCTGCAACCTCGAACTCGAGCTCGGCAAGCCCCGCCTGCCGGACTATCCGACGCCGGCCGGCGTGACGCTGGACGACCACTGCCGCGCGCTGGCGAGCGAAGGCATGGAGAGACGGCTCGCCGCCCTGTACAAGGACGCCAAGGAGCGAGACGGCAAGCGACCCGAGTACGCCGTTCGGCTGGACCTTGAACTGCAGACGATCGCCAAGATGGGCTTCTCCGGCTACTTCCTGATCGTCGCGGACTTCATCAACTGGGCCAAGGCGCACGGCATCCCGGTGGGACCGGGCCGCGGCTCCGGCGCGGGCTCGCTGGTCGCGTATTCGCTCGGCATCACGGACCTCGATCCGTTGCGCTACGAGTTGCTGTTCGAGCGCTTCCTCAATCCGGAGCGCGTGTCGATGCCGGACTTCGACATCGACTTCTGCCAGGACAATCGAGATCGCGTGATCGACTATGTCAAGCACAAGTACGGTCACGATGCGGTCTCTCAGATCGCGACCTTCGGCACGCTGGGCGCAAAGGCGGTGGTGCGCGACGCCGGGCGCGTGCTCGACCTGCCGTACACGAAGTGCGACACGCTGTCGAAGCTGATTCCGCACAATCCGGCCGATCCCTGGACGCTCGACCGTGCGCTGGCGGAGGAGCCGGCGTTCGCCGAGGCGGTCGACGGCGACGAGGAATTCCAGGAACTGGTCACGCTCGCGCGGCCTCTCGAGGGCCTGACCCGCAACGTCGGCATGCACGCGGGCGGCGTGCTGATTGCGCCGGGCAAGCTGACCGACTTCTGTCCCCTGTACTGCGCGCAGGGAACGGACGCGGCGATCAGCCAGTTCGACAAGGATGACGTCGAGGCGATCGGCCTGGTGAAGTTCGACTTCCTCGGGCTCACCACGCTGACCATCCTCGACCTGACCCTGGCCTACGTCCGCGCGCTCGATCCGTCGTTCGGGCTGACGCTGGAGACACTGCCGCTGGACGACCCGAAGACCTACGACGTGTTCAAGCAAGCGGCCACCACGGCGATCTTCCAGTTCGAATCGCGCGGCATGCGCGAGTTGCTGAAGCGCGCGAAGCCCGACCGCCTCGAGGACCTGATCGCCCTGAACGCGCTGTACCGGCCGGGCCCGATGGACCTGATCCCGGACTTCATCGAGCGCAAGCACGGCCGCCAGCGCGTCGAGTACCTGCATCCGTCGATCGAGCCGATCCTGTCCGAGACGTACGGCGTGATGGTCTACCAGGAGCAGGTGATGCGGATTGCGCAGGTCGTCGGCGGCTACTCGCTCGGCGGCGCGGATCTGCTGCGCCGTGCGATGGGCAAGAAGAAGCCGGAAGAGATGGCCAAGCACCGCACCATCTTCGTGGATGGCGCGGCCAGGAAGGGCGTGTCGGCCGACGTGGCGACCGAACTGTTCGACCACATGGAGAAGTTCGCGGGCTACGGCTTCAACAAGAGCCACTCCGCCGCCTACGCGGTCGTCGCCTACCAGACGGCGTACTTCAAGGCGCGCTATCCGGCCGCGTTCATGGCGGCCAACCTCTCGACCGTGATGGACGACACCGACAAGGTGAAGGACCTGGTCGAGGACTGCAAGGTGCTCGGCCTGACGGTGCTGCCGCCAGACATCAACGCGGGCGGGTGGCGCTTCGAGCCGGTCGACGCCGGGACGATCCGCTACGGGCTGGGCGGCATCAAGGGCACGGGGCAGGGCGCGATCGAGGCCATCCTCGCCGCGCGCAGCGCGGGCGGCCCCTACACGGACCTGTTCGACCTGTGCGCGCGCGTCGACAAGCACGTCATCAACCGGCGCGTCGTGGAAGCGCTGGTCCGCGCCGGCGCGCTGGACCGACTGCTCGACGACCGCGCGACCCTCCTCGCGACGGTCGGACGCGCGATCGAAGCTGCGCAGCACGAGGCGGCCTCTGCCGGGCAGACGAGCCTGTTCGGCGCCCCTGACGGCGCGACGCGCCACATCGAGTACGTGAGATCGCCGCGCTGGAGCACGCGCGAGCAGCTGTCGAACGAGAAGATGGCGCTCGGCTACTACTTCTCCGGGCACCTGTTCGCCGAGTACGCCGCCGAGGCCCGGCGGCTGGCGCCGACGCCGCTCGCGGACGTCCGGCAGGCGCGCGACCTCGTCAAGCTCGCCGGCATCATCGTTGCCGCCCGCAGCCAGAACACGCGGCGCGGCCGCATGGGCGTGGTGGTGCTCGACGACGGCACGGCGCAACTCGAGCTGATGGTGTTCTCGGAACTGTACGACCGCAAGCGCGCGCTGCTGAAGGAAGACCAGCTGCTGATCGTCGTCGGCAAGGTGCGCTACGACGAGTTCGCGCAGCGCCTGTCGATCTCGGCCGAGGACCTGATGGACCTGACCGAGGCACGGGCGAAGGCTGCGGCCCACCTGAAGATCGAGGTCGACGGCGTGGGCGACGTCGGCCGCCTGCGCGACGCGCTGATGCCGTATCGAACCACCAACGGGCAGACGGGCAGCGGCTGCCGCATCGTAGTCAACTACAGCAACGGCGCCGGCACCGTCGACATTCCCCTGCCCGAGGACTGGCGCGTACGCGGCGAAGACCGTCTCGTCACCGAACTGGCGGCGCAGCCGAAGGTGCGCCGCGCCTACTTCACGTACCCGTAGCCGCGAGCGGCGTCAGGAGCGGGGGCGCAGGCCCAGCATCGGCAGGGTGGCGTGCGAGCGGATGCGTTCCTGCAGCAGGTCCCAGTTGCGACCCTCGTGCCGGCGGTCGTTCTCGCGGTGCCAGAGGTGCAGCACGCCTGTCGCAAAGGCTCCCTCCTTGCGGCGTACGCCCGCATTGAGCAGGCGCACTGCAAGGTCCGAGTCCTCGAAACCCCAGCCTTCGAAGGTCTCGTCGAAGCCGCCGACGCTGGCGAAGTCAGACGACCATACGCCGAGGTTGCAGGCGCGCACGCGCTGCCAGCGGTCGGCGGCGAGCTTGCGCAGCGGACCGAGGGGCAGGGAGGCCAGGGGCAGCGTGCGATTGATGTCGCCACGATGCTTCGCGGCACGCCAATCGGGCATCGTCCAGGCGTGCAGAGGCGAACGCTCCAGAAGTGCCGTGCGCGTGAAGGCCTCCGACAGCAGTGCGCGGTTGCCGGCCACCATCCAGCCGCGCTCGGCCAGCGCGCGGTGCCGGGCGATGAAGTCGGGTCGCGGGATGCAGTCGCCGTCGAGGAACAGCAGGTACTCGCCCGCTGCCCGCTCGAAGGCCCGGTTGCGTGCCGCGCCTGCTCGAAACCCGCGGTCTTCCTGCCAGACGTGATGAACCCGCAGCGGGGCACTCGAACGGACGGCCTCGACCAGCTCGCGCGTGTCGCTCCGCGATCCGTCGTCGGCCACGATCACTTCCAGGCCGCGGTCGTCCTGCGCCGCCAGCCCGTCGAGCACGGCACGCAGCGCGTCGGGCCGGTTGTACGTCGTGACGATCACCGAGATCAGCATTCGCCTCAACGCTTCAGGCTGCTCGGCAGCGGCGGTTCGCGGGTGAGGGCGTTCATGCGCTCGGCGAACTTCGCGTAGCGGTAGAACGTGCCCTCGAAGTTGGAGAAGGCGATGATGAAGCCTGCCCAGCCATCGAGAAACCCGGCGCGCACGACGTAGTGCCGCAGGAAGGCGCCGAGGCCGTGGGCGAGCGCGGACCACATCGACGGCGCCGTGCGGCGCTCGGCAAGCCGCTCGACACCGAGCGTGGAGTAGCGCTGTGCCTTGTGCAGGATCTGCGCCAGGTCCTTGAACGGCACCTGCGCGATCGGCTCGGTGGTGCGCCCGAGCGTACCGTCGAGCACGTAGGTCTCGTGCACCGCGTCCGGCGTGTAGCGCAGCTTGCCGCGCCGGAACAACTGCGGCTGGCGGTAGTCGGGGAACCATCCCGAATGCTCGATCCAGCGCCCGAAGAAGAAGTTGCGGCGTGGCACGAGATAGGCGTCCGCCGCATCCGGTCGTTCGATGATGCGCCGGATTTCGGCTGCCGCCGCCTCGGTGCAGCGTTCGTCCGCATCGAGCGAGAACACCCAGTCGCCGGTGAGCTGATCCAGGACGTCGTTGCGCAGCTTGCCGAAGCCCGCAAACGGCACCTGCAGCACGCGGTCGGTGTACTGACGAGCCAGTTCGGCGGTGCCGTCGGTCGAGAACGAGTCGGCGACCACGATCTCGTCGGCCCAGGCGACGCTCCTGAGGGCGGCCTCGATCTTGTCGGCTTCATTGAACGCGATGATGTAGACGGACAGGCGGGCCATGGTCGCTCCGTGCGAGGCTGCAAGCTTACCTGCGAAGGCTCGCGCGCCCCGTCAGCGGCGCTCGCGAACAAATGCCCGATGCGGCCGTTTCCGACAGCCGACGCGCGATGCGTTGCGGGCGGCCGGGATCGCGCTGCGCCTCGGCGTGCCGCCCGCGACCGGAGCGGACGCTCAGGCCTCCAGCAATTCGTCGGTGGCCGCGAGCACATCCTCGTAGCGTGGCCATCCGGCGCCGGAACCCACCAGCCTGACGCGTGGGCCCCAGGGTCGCGTTTTCTCCGGCTCGGTGACGCCGAACACGCTGACGATGGACGCGCCGACGGCCGCTGCCAGGTGGCCGGGACCGCTGTCGTTGGCGACCACCAGGCGCGCGCCGGCGAGCAACGCGGCAAAGGTGCCGACATCACTCTCGGGCAGGACGGTGGCGTCCGGAACGGCGCGCCGCACGGCCCCCGTCTCTCCCGGGCCGGGCAACGCGACGACCCGGTGCGATCGAGCCTGCAACTCTGCCGTGAGACGGGTGAATCCTGCCCACGCCTTCACCTGGCCATGGTGCAGCCCGACCGCGACCGGGCACACGACGACGTACGGGCCGCGGACGCCGGCCTTCTCGAGCGTCGTCTGCGCCCGCAGGCGGGCGCCGGCGCTGACGTGCAGGTCGAGCCCCGCTGGGACCGCCCGCGACCGCGAGGCCAGCGTCGATGCCAGCCGGTGGTAGTACTCGACCATGTGGTCGGTGCGGACGACAGGCACGGCCTGCGCGAGAAGCAGGGAGCGTCCTCCGCGTGCGTATCCCGTCGCCCGGATACCGGCCAGGCGGAACTCGAGCGCGGTGCTGAATGAATTGGTGAAGAGCAGGCCGGCAGCACCGTCGGCCGCGCTGCGCAGCGCCTGCACGCGCTCCAGGCGTCCGCCGGACAGCACGACCTTCCGCCAGTCGTAGGCCTCGAACAGCGGTGCGACCCACGGGCGACCGGCCAGGATGAGTGCGTGCCCATCCGCGCTCAGCATGTCGAGAGCGGCGATCGTCATGCAGGCGTCGCCGAGGTGGTTGGGCAGCCGGACGATCAGGGATGTCATGGCAGCGGGGTCAGGAAATCGATCGCATACACTACGCGCTGCCGCGTCAGGCACGCGCATGCGTGCGGCCCCGGATTGTGGCACGTGACCCGATGACCTTCGCATCCCGCTCCCGCCTGCTCAACGATCCGAACCTGCGACGGCTGATGCGCATGGTGCTGGCACAGCGCAAGGTCCTTGGATTCGCGCTCCTCGCCACCGCGGTGGCGGCCGCGACTGAGCCGCTGCTGGCCAAGCTGACCGGCACCCTGACCGATCGCGCGCTGCTCGCGGGCGACGCCGGTTCCGCGATGTGGATGCCCTTGTCGTTCGTCGGCCTGGTCATCGTGCGCGGCTTCGGCTCGTTCGCGAGCTCGTATCTGCTGAACCGGATTTCGCAGGGCGTGCTGGTCGATCTGCGCATGACGATGTTCGAGCGCATGCTGCGCTGGCCCTCGTCGACTTTCGAGAACATGCCGTCAGGGATCGTCATCTCGAAGTTCGTCAACGAGGCGACCAACGCGCTGAATCTGGCGGCCGAGGTATTGAGCACGATGGTGCGGGACACGCTGGTCGTCATCGCTCTGCTGGGAATGCTGATCTACTACAACTGGCAGCTGACGCTGGTCACCCTGGTGGTGGCGCCTGTCATCGGCCTGACCCTGAGCGGCTTCAGCCGCCGGCTGCGCCGCCTCAACCTCGAGAGCCAGGCCATGCTGGGCGAGATGACGCGCACGATCCAGGAGGCGCACGAGGGCCAGCGCGTGGTCAAGGTCTACGACGGTGACGCCTACGAGAACGAGCGTTTCCGCCACATCAACGCCAAGCTGCGCGGATTCGCCATGCGGATGCAGGTGGCGTGGTCGGCGGCCACGCCGCTGACGCAGATCGTCGGTGCGACCGGCATCGCAGGGGTGATGATGATCGCGCTCTGGCAGGTTCGCGACTCGCGGGCAACGCCTGGCGACTTCGTCACGTTCCTCGCGGCTGCGCTGATGCTGCTGCCCGCACTGCGCCACCTCGCGGCGCTGAACGGGCCACTGGCGCGCATGGCGGCCGGCGCCGAGAGCGTGTTCCGCATGATCGACCTGCCGCCCGAGGCCGAGACGGGCACCCGGGACATTGCGCGTGTCAGCGGGCGAGTCGAGTTCCGACGTGCTTCCTTCCGCTATCCCGAGGCATCCACCGACGCGCTGCATGACTTCTCGCTCGAGGTTCAGCCCGGGGAGATGATCGCGCTGGTCGGCCCGTCGGGCGCCGGCAAGACCACGGTCATCAACCTGCTGCCGCGCTTCCTGCGGCCGACTGCCGGGGAGATCCTGTTCGACGGCGTGCCGGTTTCCGAACTGACGCTCGCGAGCGTGCGACGGCAGCTGGCCCTCGTGTCGCAGGACGTCGTCCTGTTCGACGACACCGTGGCGGCCAATATCGCCTATGGCGCGCAGCGCGGGGCGTCGATGGAGCGGACCCGCGCCGCCGCCGAGGCCGCCTACCTGCTGCCGTTCATCGAGGCGCTGCCGCAGGGCTTCGATACCCGCATCGGGGAGAACGCCGTCAAGCTTTCGGGCGGCCAGCGCCAGCGGCTGTCGATCGCGCGCGCGATCCTGAAGGACGCGCCGATCCTGCTCCTCGACGAGGCGACTTCCGCGCTGGACTCGGAGTCCGAGCGCTACATCCAGGCTTCGCTCGAGCAGCTGATGCGGGGGCGCACGACATTCGTCGTCGCGCATCGGCTGTCGACGATCGAGCGGGCGCACCGCATCGTGGTGCTCGAGCGCGGGCGCGTCGTCGAGATCGGTTCCCACGCCGAACTGATCGCACGCGACGGGCTCTATGCCCGGCTGCATGGAATCCAGTTCGCATCAGTCGAAAACACGAGGGAGGTGGCAAGATGACGACGCCTGTACGACCGATCAGTCGCTGGCCCGTGCCCGATCTGGCGGAACTGCCGGAGGACATCCGCGACCGCATCCGGGCGGTGCAGGACAAGTCCGGCTTCGTTCCGAACGTGTTCCTGACCCTGGCTCACCGGCCGGAGGAGTTCCGCGCCTTCTTTGCGTATCACGACGCGCTGATGCTGCGCGATTCGGGGCTGACCAAGGGCGAGCGGGAGATGATCGTGGTCGCCACCAGTGGCGCCAACGATTGCGTGTACTGCGTCGTTGCGCACGGCGCCATACTGCGAATCTACGAGAAGAATCCCCTGATCGCCGACCAGGTCGCCGTGAACTACCGCAAGGCCGACATCACGCCGCGGCAGCGGGCGATGCTGGCGTTCGCGCTCAAGGTGGCATCCGATTCGGGGTCGATCGAACCGGCGGACTTCGAGCCGCTGCGTGCGCACGGCTTCAGTGACGAGGACATCTGGGACATCGGTGCCATCGCGGCATTCTTCGCACTGTCGAACCGGATGGCGAACATGATCAGCATGCGGCCGAACGACGAGTTCTACCTGCTCGGTCGCGTTCCGCGCAAGTGAGCGCGACATCCGGATCGGCGCGGACGGCGGGCGAGGCGATGCATGCGCTCGGCCTGGACGCGATCCTGATCATCAACGTCAGGAGCTTCGTCGAAAGGCGGCTCCATGTCGAGGCGCAACTGGGCCGCTTTGGCCTGCGCGGCCAGTTCATCCACGACTTCGACGCGAGCGAGATCACTGACGAGCTGGACCGGAGATGGTTTGCGGGCGGGGAACTGAATCGCGGCCAGAAGTCGTGCGCCCTGAAGCACATCGCGGCCCTCGGGATGATCGTCGAACGGGGCTGGCAGCGTTGCCTGGTGCTGGAAGACGACGTCGTGCTCGCGGATGACTTCCCCGCCGGCGTCAGGGCGGCGCTCGAGGAGACCAGCGCCCAGCCGCACCCCTTTGTCATCTATATCGGGGCTGGGGGCAATTTCTATACTCCGACCAGCCAGCGCGTGCCCGGGCGCAGGATCTACCCGGCGAGCAAAGGCCGCTTCACGGACTCCTACGTGATCGGCGCACAGGAAGCCGCCCTGCGACTGGCGCATATCGAAAGGCAGCCGATGACGAAGCCGATCGACGTCGTGTTCGAGTCCATCGACCGCGCTGCCGGCATCCAGTTTCTCTGGCTCGAGCATCCGGTCGTCGAGCAGGGGAGCAAGCTGGGCCTGTTTGAAACGTCCCTCGAACCGGCGTTGCCCAACTGGCTGCAGGGCCTGCGCTATCGGCTCGAGCGCCTGCGCCGCAGATACATCTACCAACTCTGGCGCTAGGATGGACCAACCGAGCGAGACACCGTGAGCCCTGTGTTCCAGGACGCCGAGCACAGCGTGCCAAGCTCGCGCTGGATCGACCTCGCGCGCTGGTCGACGATCGTCGCGGCGTGCGCCGTGATGATTTCGCCTCCCCTGGCGAACGCGGCGATGGCACTGATGCTGATTGGTCTGCTGGCGAGCGGGCAGGCGCTGCCGCGCTTGCGGCAGGCGTGCAGCCAGCCGCTTGGCCTGGCCACGCTCGTGCTGGTTGGCGTCATCGCCATCGCGATGCTGTGGGCCGACGTCCCCTGGGTCGAGCGTGCCAATTCGTTCTGGTCCTGGCGCAAGCCGTGGATGATTCCGATCGCGCTGGCGCTGTTCGGGCCGCTTGCGTGGAAGCGTCGCTTCGTCATCGCCTATGTCGCCACGTGTGGCGTGGCGGTGCTGGTCTCGTTCGGCATCGTTGCCGTCACCGGGCGGCTGCCGACAACGGTCGGGGACCTGGCAGGCTCGATGCTGCGCAACCACAGTGCCCAGTCGATGTTCTTCGGGGCATCCGCCTTTCTCGCGCTCTGGCTGGTGACCGATCCGGGACTGTCACGCCGCTGGCGCTGGCTCGGCGGAGGCTTCGCGGCGCTGTTCGTGCTGAACATGGCTTTCGTCACGCCCGGCCGCAGCGGATTCCTGGCGCTGGCGGTCATGCTGGTCGTGCTGGCGGCGCTGAACCTTCGCGACCGGCGCAGCGCGATCGCGGCCGCCGTCCTCGCCGCCCTGCTGGCGGGCGCCATGGCGCTGTCGCCTCTGACGCGCGATCGGCTCGCCTCGGCGATGAACGAATGGCAGAACGCCGCGACGCTCGCGGAGCCGACATCACTGGGCATTCGCGCCGTGCTTTACGAGAACACGCTCGAGATCGTGCGCGAGCAGCCCTGGCTGGGAACCGGCACCGGGGGGTTCGGTGCGGCCTATGCCGCGCATGTGAAGGGCAAGTACACGGACTGGCGGGTGTTGCCGACGGTGGATCCGCACAATCAGTACCTGTTCTTGCTCGCCGAGCAGGGCATCTTCGGCCTTGCCGCCTTCCTCGCGTTCCTGCTGGCCGCACTGGCGGACCGCGGCGACGGCACCCGGGCGCGGGTCGTTGCGGTCGGCATGCTGCTGGCGTGGTGCGCAACTTCCCTGCTGAGTTCGCACTTCAAGACGTTTTCCGAGGGCCATCTGCTCGCGTTCTTCCTCGGTGCGATGCTGGCGCGCCCCGTGACGGGCCTCGACGACGGCCGCAGGCCGCCGCCAGCATGACGTTTGCCGCGTGGTGCTCGACATCGACGACGAAGTGGTGTCTTCATGAGGCAAATTGAACCGCCGCGCAGTGCGCTGGTCGTCACATTGCGTTACCTTGGCGACGCCCTGCTGTCGACGCCGCTGGTGCACGCGCTGAAGCAGCGCTACCCGGAGTGCGCCGTCGACGTGCTGGTGTTCGCCGGGACGGAAGGCGTGTTCGAAGGCAACCGCGATGTTGCGCGCGTGATCGCGGTGCCGGAGCGGGAGAACAAGTCGGACACCCTGCGGCGGGTGGTCGCGCTGTGGAAGAAGTACGACCTGGCGTTGATGGGGCAGACCGGGACGCGACCTTTCCTCTTCTGCTGGGCCGCGGGAAGGCGCCGCGTCGGTCTGGTGTCGAGGGAAGCCGGCAAGTCGTGGTGGAAGCGCGCATTGCTCGATCGTCACGCGATGGTCGACCCGAACGGCGCGCGCGTGCTGGAGAACATGCGGGTGGCCGAACTGCTCGGGATCGACACGATCCCCTCGGTGATCGCGCCGACGGCCGGGTGGGGCACACGTGAAGTGGGCGCTGCCCTCGGTTTCGATCCGGCGGGACAGCCCTTCGCGGTGCTGCATCCATCGCCGCGCTGGCGCTACAAGCAATGGACGGCCGAGGGCTGGCGCACGCTGATCGGCGCCCTGTGGTCGCAGCAACTGCGAGTGGTGGTCACCGGCGGACCCGGCGCCGGCGAGCGCGAGTACCTGGATGCGCTGCTGCAAAGCGTGGAGGCCACCCGGTACGCGCGGTTCGACGGCCGCCTGTCGCTCGCGCAGACGGCCGATCTTCTTCGACATGCATCGCTCTACGTGGGCCCGGACACGGCGACCACGCACCTTGCCGCGGCCTGCGGAACGCCGACCGTGACGCTCTATGGGCCGACCGACCCGGCGATCTGGGGGCCGTGGCCGGCGCGCGACGGTGCCGCCTATCGGCGCGTGGAGTCGCAGCAGCGCCGCGGCAACGTGCTGCTGCTGCAGAACCCGGACCTCGCGTGCGTGCCATGCCAGCTCGAGGGCTGCGAACGGCATCGCGGCAGTCATTCCGATTGCCTCGACCAGCTCCCGGCCGGCCGCGTGGTCGACGCGGCCGTGCAGATGCTGGGAGGCCCGCGCTGACGCCCTACATCAGGACGATGTCGTACTGCTCCTGGCTGTAGAGCGTCTCGACCTGCATCGAGACCGGCTTGGCGATGAAGTCCGACAGCATCGCCAGCGACTGCGATTCCTCCTCCAGGAAGAGGTCGATGACCTTCTGCGCGGCGAGGATGCGGAATTCGCGGGTCTCGTCGAACAGCCGCGACTCCCTGAGCAGTTCGCGCAGGATTTCGTAGCAGACGGTCCGCGCGGTCTTCACCTCGCCGCGGCCCTGGCACATCGGGCACGGTTCGCACAGGATGTGCGCGAGCGATTCGCGGGTGCGCTTGCGGGTCATCTCGACCAGGCCGAGCTGCGTGAAGCCGCTGACCGTCATGCGCGTGCGGTCCCGTGACAGCGCCTTCTTGAATTCGGACAGAACGGCTTCCTGATGCTCCCCGTTCATCATGTCGATGAAGTCCACGATGATGATGCCGCCGAGGTTGCGCAGGCGCAGCTGCCGCGCGATCGCCTGCGCGGCCTCGAGGTTGGTCTTGAAGATCGTGTCGTCGAAGTTGCGTGTGCCGACGTAGCCGCCCGTGTTCACGTCGACCGTGGTCATCGCCTCGGTCTGGTCGATGATCAGGTAGCCGCCCGACTTCAGCTCGACGCGGCGCCCGAGCGCCTTCTCGATCTCGGCGTCGATCGAATACAGGTCGAACAGCGGCCGCTCGCCCGTGTAGTGGACCAGCTTGGGCTCGACGCGCGGCACGAACTGCCGGGCGAACAGCTGCAGTTTCTGGAAGTTCTCGCGCGAGTCGACCTGGATGGTCGTGGTCTCCTCGGTGGCGACGTCGCGCAGGATCCGCTGCGCGAGGGACAGTTCCTGGTAGAGCAGCGCGGGCGATGTGCTCGTCGCGCGGCGTTCGACGATCCGTCCCCACAGCGCGCCGAGATACTGCAGGTCGTTGCCCAGATCCTGCTCGGTCGCATCCTCGGCGCTGGTGCGGATGATGTATCCGCCCTTTTCCCCGGCAGGCACCAGCCGCTGCAGCATCTCGCGCAGCTGAGCGCGCTCCGACTCGTCCTCGATCCGCTGCGAGATCCCGATGTGCGGGTCCTGCGGCAGGTAGAC
Source organism: Burkholderiaceae bacterium (assembly GCA_029883565.1). Classification (GTDB taxonomy): domain Bacteria; phylum Pseudomonadota; class Gammaproteobacteria; order Burkholderiales; family Burkholderiaceae_F; genus JAOUJD01. The sequence continues at coordinate 33,771 of JAOUJD010000001.1, read as the reverse complement.
GAGCATGCGGCCCGCCAGGCTTACCTGGGTCGAAAGGCGCGCGCCCTTGGTGCCGATCGGATCCTTCACGACCTGCACGAGCACGGTGTCGCCCTCGTGGATCAGGCGTTCGATCGGAGGCGGCTTCTCCTGCGTGAACTGGCGAAACTCCCAGATGTCCGCGACGTGCAGGAAAGCGGCGCGTTCCAGCCCGATGTCGATGAAGGCGGACTGCATGCCGGGCAGCACGCGCGCCACCCGGCCGAGGTAGATGTTGCCGACCAGTCCGCGCGTCGTGCTGCGCTCGACGTGCAGCTCCTGCACGACGCCCGCCAGCAGCACCGCCACCCGCGTCTCCTGCGGCGTGATGTTGATGAGGATGTCTTCCATTCGCGCAAAGTGTACGCGGCGCGGCGCGCCGCACGTTCGATCGGCAACGCCGTTCGCATGCCGCGGGGCGTTACAGGATCTTGATCCCCGCCTGCGTCAGCATGCGGCCGGTCTCGAACAGCGGCAGTCCCATCACGCCGGTGTAGCTGCCCTCGATGCGCTCGATGAACAGGGCCGCGAGGCCCTGGATGCCGTAGCCGCCGGCCTTGTCATAGGGTTCGGGCGTGGCGCAGTAGCGCAGGATCTCGTCCTCGGCCAGTTCGCGGAAGCTGACGAGAGAGACCGAGGTCTCGCACATGAGCGGACCCTCCATCGCGAGCGCCACGGCGGTGCGAACCTCGTGCACGCGGCCGGAGAGCCGACGCAGGAACGCCGCCGCCTGCTCGCGGTCGGCCGGCTTGCCCAGCACATCGCCGTCGACGATCACGACCGTGTCGGCGGCGAGCACCGGCCTTTGCAGCATCGTGCGCATGCCGAGCACCTGCAGTCCGAACGCCGCCTTCTCGCGCGCCGTGCGTTCGACGTAGTCGGCCGGCGACTCGCCCGCGTGCTGCGTTTCGTCGACGTCGGCGCCGCGCGGGCCCGACAGCCGCAGCAGCAGCGGATCGAACTTGACGCCGAGCTGCTTCAGCAGGTCGCGGCGGCGCGGGCTGCGGGAGGCAAGATAGATCGAGGAGGGCATCAGGCGCGATGGTAGGGGTGATGGGCCAGCATTGACCAGGCCCGGTAGATCTGTTCCGCAAGCAGCACGCGCGCGAGGGCATGCGGCAGGGTCATGCTCGACAGGCGTACCTGCGCGCGGGCGCCCTGCTTGATGCCGGCATCGAGCCCGTCCGGCCCGCCGATGACGAAGACCGGGTGGGCGCCGTCGTCGCGCCAACGACCGAGCGTCGTGGCGAGCTGCCGCGTGGTCCAGTCGGCACCGCGCTCGTCCAGTGCGACGACGAGGCCGTCCGCCGGCGACGCGGCGCGAATGCGCGCCGCTTCCGCCGCCAGCAGCCGCTGCACCGGTTCGTTGCCCTTGCCACTGCGCGCCTCCGCCTTCACTTCCTTGATCTCCACCTTGAAGTCGGCCGGAAAACGGCCCAGGTAGTCGTCCACCGCCGACTGCGCCCAGGCCGGCTGGCGCTGGCCGACGGCGACGATGGTGATTTTCATCCGCGGGACCGCGCGGCGGGATACGACTGACGGGCTAGCGCGCGCGCGTTCAAGTCGGGCCCCACGCAGCGGGTGGAACGCGCGCTAGGCGGCACGGCGCCGGACCGCGTTCTTGCGCGGCGACTTCGCCGCCGTCGGCGCCGGCACGCTCGATTTCATGCGCACCGGTTTCCCGCCCCAGATCTCCTCCAGGTTGTAGTAGGCGCGGAAGGCCGGTTGCAGGACGTGCACGACGGCCTCTCCGCAGTCGACGAGCACCCACTCGCCGCTGTCCTCCCCCTCCACGCTGACGATGTCGCCCCCCGCCGCCTTGACCTTTTCCACGACCGAGGAGGCGAGCGCACGCGTCTGGCGGTTCGACGTCCCGCTGGCGACGATCACACGCTCGAACATGTCGGACAGGTGCGTGGTGTTGAATACCTTGATGTCCTGGCCCTTGACATCCTCCAGGGCGTCGACGATCACTCGTTGCAGTTTGCGCAGGTCCATTGGGTCAGGCGTACAGGCGATGCGCACGAATATAGTCGAGCACGGCCGATGGCACGAATCGGGCCAGCCGGCTCGCGGCCTCGGCCGAGGCGTCGCGCACCAGCCTCCGCGCTTCGGTGGCGGACGCTTCCACCGGCGTCATCGGGAATTCGGCGATGCCGCCGGCCGGGCGACGTGCCAGGTCCTGCGGCGCGCAGCGGTGCCGTTCGTTGGCTTCGGCCAGGGTCGGGCTGAGGACGGCCGGTGCGCCGGCGCGCCGCGCGACCGCAAGGTGCGCCAGTTCGAGGATGCCGCGCCAGTCGCGCCACGTGTCGAACCGCGCGAACTGGTCCGAGCCCATGATCAGTGCGAGAGCGGCATCGCGGTCCGGACCGGAGCGCAGAGCCCGCAGCGTGTCGATCGTGTACGTGGTGCCGCCCCGCTCGATCTCGTGCATGTCCAGCACGCATCCGGGTTCGCCGGCGATCGCCAGTTCGATCATGTGCGCGCGGTGCGCTGCTGCCGTGAGCTCGCCCTTCTGCCATGGCCGCGCGGCCGGCATGAAGCGGACTTCCGACAGCGGGAGGTGGGCGAGCGCATCGCGCGCCAGTTGGAGGTGCCCCGCGTGGACCGGATCGAAGCTGCCCCCGAGCAGGCCGATCACCCGCATCTCACGTCCAGTCGCGCGGCGGCAGGAAGTCGGTGTACAGCTTCGCCTCGGGCGATCCCGGCTCGGGGTGCCAGTCGTATTTCCAGTTCACCACCGGCGGCAGCGACATCAGGATCGATTCGGTGCGTCCGCCCGACTGCAGGCCGAACAGCGTGCCGCGGTCGTACACGAGGTTGAACTCCACGTAGCGGCCGCGCCGTACCGCCTGGAACGTCCGCTCGCGCTCCCCGTACGAAGCGTGCCGGCGCCGCTCCACGATGGGGACGTAGGCATCGAGGAAGGCATCGCCGACGGCGCGCATCATCGCGAAGCTCCGCTCGAACCCGAGCTCGCTGAAATCGTCGAAGAACACGCCGCCGATGCCGCGCGGCTCGTTCCGGTGCTTGAGGAAGAAATACTCGTCGCACCACTTCTTGAACCGCGGGTGCTTGTCCTCGCCGAACGGCGCCAGGGCGTTGCGGCAGGTCGCGTGGAAGTGACGCGCATCCTCGGCCGTCGCGTAGTACGGCGTGAGGTCCATGCCGCCGCCGAACCAGAAGACGTCGTCCTCGCCTTCGGCGCGCGCGAGGAACATGCGCACGTTCATGTGCACGGTGGGCACGTGCGGGTTGCGCGGGTGGAACACGAGCGAGACGCCCATGGCCTCGAAGCCGCGCCCGGCGAGTTCGGGCCGATGGGCCGAGGCCGAAGGAGGCAGTTTCCTGCCGACCACGTGCGAGAAGCCGACACCTCCGCGCTCCAGCAGGTTGCCGTCCTCGATGATGCGCGTGAGCCCGCCGCCCCCGAGCGGAGCGTCGGCCGGCTTCTCCCAGTGGTCCGCGCGAAACTGCAGGCCGTCGAGATTCTCGAAGGTCGAGACGATGCGCTGTTGCAGGCCGACGAGATACTCGCGCACGGCCTGGCCGTCGACGAACTCCTTCATTTCATGTGGCGTCCGAGGAACTCGAGGACCGCCTCGTACCAGGCGACGACGTTGCGCGGCTTGAGAATCCAGTGGTTCTCGTCCGGGAAGATCAGCAGTTCCGAGGGCACGCCGTGGTACTGAAGCGCCTCGAACAGGTTCAGGCCCTCGTTGATCGGGCAGCGGTAGTCCTGCTCGCCGTGGATGATGAGCGCCGGCGTCTTCCACTGCTTGACGTGGCGGATCGGCGCGTAGCGGTCGAACTTCACCGGATCGGCGTAGGGATCCTCGCCACCCATCTCCAGGTACCACCACGCCGGGTGATCGGTCGTGCCGGTGAACTGCGCCATCGTTGCAACGCAGGCGTGCGTGATCAGGCAGCGGAAGCGCTGCGTCTGCGTGCCGATCCAGTTGGTCATGTAGCCGCCGAAGCTGCCGCCCATGGCCATGATGCGGGTGCGGTCCACGTCAGGCCTGCGCTCGATGGCATCCGCCACGGCCATCAGGTCCTGGTAGCACTGGTCGCCCCACACATTGCCCCAGATGCCCTGCACGAACGGCTGGCCGAAGCCGGTCGAGCCGCGCGGGTTCGGCTGCACGACGGTGTAACCCTGAGCCACGGCGAGCAGCGGATTCCAGCGCCAGTGCCAGGCGTCGGCTGTCATGCCGATCGGTCCGCCATGGATCCACAGCAGCACCGGGTGCGGCCCCTCCGTCTTCGGTCTGGTGACGAAGTACTGCACCTCGGCGCCGTCGGTCGACCTGGCCGTGTGGCTCTCGACTTCGACCCAGTCGGGCAGGGCGAGGCCGGACAGGCGGGCCAGGGTCTGCGGCGGTGACTCCGGATGCGGCTGCACGACGAACGCCTCCGGCGGCGCGAGGAACGTCGAGCGCACGCCGGCGACGCGTCCGTCGGCGAGCGTGTGCAGGTCGGAATGAGCGCCCGCGCTGCGCTTCGCGGTGATCCGTTCGACCCGGCCTGACGCGACCTGGACCGAAAACACGGGGACGTGCCCGGCGAGGTCGGCCGTGATGTAGAGCTGCTGTCCGTCCGCGCTCCAGTCGCCGATGAGCGGCCAGGCGTCGAACTCGGTGGCGAGCGGCCGGACGGCCCCGCTTGCCGTATCGATCAGCGACAGCGTGGGCCGCATCACCTGCGCGGCCGAGCGGGCGCTGCGGATGACGGCGATGGAGGCGCCATCCGGCGCGAACAGCGGCGCCTCTGTGTTCGTGACGGGTTCGGCTCCGAGCAGGCGGCTTGCGCCGGAGTCGACGTCGATCAGCAGGATCGACGTATCCAGCTCGCGGTCCGCGCCCGGGGTCTGCCAGGTGACGGCGACCTGCCTGCCGTCGCGCGCCACGTCGAATGCGGGCTCGATCGACAGTTCGCGGCGCGCCTGCGGCGTCAGGTCGCGGCGCGCCGTACCGTCGGACGCGTAGGCGATCACGTGCGTGTCAGGCCGGTCCGCGCTCTCGTGCAGCCAGTGGTCCCAGTGGCGCACCGGCTGGCGCGTGTACCTGCGGGCGCTCGTGCCCTTCTTGCGTCGCTCGGCTTCCACTTCGCGTTGCTTGCCGGCCTCCACGTCGTGCAGGACGGGAGCAAGCAGAACGAGGCGGTCGGCATCGCGGGCGAAGCGGAACGCTTCCACACCGAGCGGCTCGTCGGTGAGCTGTTGCGGTTCGCCGCCTCCGGCGGGCAGCAGCCACACCTGCATGCGCTTGTCGGCGTCCTCGTCGGGTTTCACCTCGTTCGGCTGGCGGTTGGAAAGGAAACCGAGCGCGCCGTCGCGGCGAAAGGCCGGCGCGCTGTCCTTGCTGTCGCCCCGCGTCAGCTGGACAGGCGGACCGCCGTCAGTCGGCACCTTCCACAGGTCGGACGCGAATTTGACGCCCTCGCGGTCCAGGCGCTGGACGCTCACGGCGAGCCAGCTGCCGTCCGGCGCGGGCGCGACCGCCGACACGCGCTTCAGGGCGATGTGCTGCTCGACGGTGAATCTGGCGTCCATGTCTCCCCAACCGGCCGGCAAAGGGCCGCATTGTGCTCCATGCCGCTGTCCGTTTCGCCTGGGCGGCGGCCAACCGCGGCCGGGTCCGCGCCCGGCCTTGGCTCAGTCGTGCTTCCTGAGCGCGCGGTAACCGATGTCGCGGCGGAACTGGGCGCCGGAGAACTCCACCTGTTCGACCGCGTGGTACGCGAGCTTCTGTGCGGCACGCACGGAGTCGCCCAGCGCGGTGACGCACAGCACCCGGCCTCCGGTCACAGTCAACCGGGCGTCGTCGAGCGCAGTGCCGGCATGGAAGGTGACGCAGTCGTCGGTGTCGGCCGGCAGGCGCGTGATGAGGTCACCCCGGCGCGGCGCGTCGGGATAGCCATGCGCCGCCACGACGACGCCGAGCGCAGTGCGCCGGTCCCACTGCGCCTCGGCGCGGTCCAGCCGCGCGTCGATCGCCGCCTCGATGAGCTGCGCAAGGTCGCTCTTCAGTCGCATCATGATCGGCTGGGTTTCCGGGTCGCCAAGGCGGCAGTTGAACTCGAGGGTGCGCGGCTCGCCGTCCTTGCCGATCATCAGGCCCGCATAGAGGAAGCCCGAGTAGGGGATGCCATCGGCGGCCATGCCCTGGATCGTCGGCATGATGATTTCCCGCATCACCTTGGCGTGGAGCGTGGGAGTCACGACCGGCGCCGGGGAGTAGGCGCCCATGCCGCCGGTGTTCGGTCCCTGGTCGCCGTCGAGCAGGCGCTTGTGGTCCTGGCTGGTCGCCAGCGCCAGGGCGTGGCGGCCGTCGCTCATCACGATGAAGCTCGCTTCCTCGCCATCGAGGAAATCCTCGATGACCACGCGCGCGCCGCTCGAGCCGAGCCGGTTGTCGAGCAGCATCGCGTCGATCGCCGCGTTTGCTTCCCCGGCAGTCTGCGCAACCACCACGCCCTTGCCGGCCGCCAGGCCGTCGGCCTTGATCACGATGGGCGCGCCCCGTTCGGCTACGTAGGCGCGCGCGGCGGTGGCGTCCGTGAAGGTGCGGTACCCCGCCGTCGGAATGCCGTGGCGCTGCATGAAGGACTTTGCATAGTCCTTCGAGCTTTCGAGCTGCGCGGCGGACCGCGTCGGGCCGAAGATGCGCAGCCCGGCCGCGCGGAACACATCGACCACGCCGGAGGCGAGCGGCGCCTCGGGACCGACGACGGTGAAGGCGACTCCCTCGCTGCGGGCGAACCCGGCCAGCGCCTCGTTGCTCGCATAGGGCACGTTGCGCATGCGCTTGCTGCGCGCCGTTCCGCCGTTGCCCGGCGCGACGTAGACCATCTGCACGCGCGGCGAACGCGCCAGCTGCCACGCCAGCGCGTGCTCCCGTCCGCCGCCGCCGATCACGAGAACCTTCATCCGCCGGCCTGTTCCTCGATGGCCGCGGTGGTGTAGACCTGCTGGACGTCGTCGAGGTCGTCGAGGGCGTCCAGCAGTTTCTGCATCCGGTCGGCGTCGTCGCCCGTGAGCACGGTCTCGCTCAGCGCCTTCATCGTGACCTCGGCCACCTCGGGCTTGAGGCCGGCCTGTTCGAGGCCCGCGCGCACTGCCTCGAAGTCGGCTGGCGCGCAGATGACTTCCACCGTGCCGTCCTCGTTCGCGACGACGTCCTCGGCGCCCGCCTCGAGCGCCGCTTCCATCACCTTGTCCTCGGAGGCGCCCGGCGCGAACAGGAACTGGCCGCAGTGCTTGAAATTGAACGCGACCGAGCCATCGGTGCCCAGGTTGCCGCCGTGCTTGGTCAGCGCGTGGCGCACTTCGGCCACGGTACGGGTGCGGTTGTCGGTCATGCAGTCGATCATCACGGCCGCACCGCCGATGCCATAGCCCTCGTAGCGGATCTCCTCGTAGCTCGCGCCTTCGAGCTTGCCGGCGCCGCGCTGGATTGCGTTGGTGAGCTTGTCCTTGGGCACGTTGCCGAGCCGCGCCTTGTCGAGCGCGAGCCTCAGCCGCGGGTTCATGTCCGGGTCGGGTCCGCCGTCGCGGGCGGCGACCGTCACTTCACGGATGATCTTGGTCCACAGCGAACCGCGCTTGGCGTCCTGGCGGTTCTTGCGATGCTGGATATTGGCCCACTTGGAGTGGCCGGCCATGATGCGGCTCCGACGGGGGAATGTGTTTCCGGAAGGGTCGCGAGTCTATCATTCGGCACTGCTGCCGCCCTCGTTCACGCCCACAACCACGCGAGCAATCCATGGCCGAACCCCTGATCATCGCCAAGTCCGGAGTCACCGAACTGGCGCTCCTTCCCGCGCTCGCGAACCGGCACGGTTGCATCACCGGCGCGACCGGCACCGGCAAGACGGTCTCCCTGCAGAAGCTGGCCGAGGGCTTCTCGCGGATCGGCGTGCCCGTGTTCATGGCCGACGTGAAGGGCGACCTGACGGGCATCGCGAAGCCGGGCCAGCTCACCGACAAGATGAAGGCACGCTTCGCCGAGCACGACCTGCCGGAACCGCAGTGGGGCGCCTGCCCGGCGACGCTGTGGGACGTCTGGGGGGAGCAGGGGCATCCGGTGCGCGCGACGGTGTCCGACATGGGCCCGCTGCTGCTTGCGCGCCTGCTGAACCTGAACGAGACGCAGGAAGGCGTGCTCGCGCTGATCTTCAAGGTGGCGGACGACAACGGTCTGCTGCTGCTCGACCTCAAGGACCTGCGTGCGGCGCTGCAGTTCGTCGGCGACAACGCCGCGCAGTTCAAGACCCAGTACGGGAACGTCTCGACGGCGTCGATCGGCGCGATCCAGCGCGGCCTGCTGCAGATCGAGGAGCAGGGCGGCGATCGGTTCTTCGGCGAGCCGATGCTCAACATCGACGACCTGATGCAGACGAAGGACGGCCAGGGCGTCGTCAACATCCTCGCCGCCGACAGGCTGATGAGTAACCCTCGCCTGTATGCGAGCTTCCTGCTGTGGCTGCTGTCGGAACTGTTCGAGAACCTGCCCGAGGTCGGCGACCGCGACAAGCCCAGGCTGGTGTTCTTCTTCGACGAGGCGCACCTGCTGTTCAACGACGCGCCGGCGGCGCTGGTCGAGAAGGTCGAGCAGGTGGTGCGGCTGATCCGGTCGAAGGGCGTGGGGGTGTACTTCGTCACCCAGAACCCGCTCGACATCCCGGACAAGGTGCTCGGACAGCTGGGCAACCGCGTGCAGCACGCGCTGCGCGCCTTCACGCCGCGCGACCAGAAGGCGGTGAAGGCGGCGGCCGAGACGATGCGCGCCAACCCGAAGATCGATGTCCAGAAGGCGATCCTCGAACTCGGCGTCGGCGAGGCGCTCGTCTCCTTCCTCGACGCGAAGGGCACGCCGGGCATCACGGAACGCGCGTGGATCCTGGCGCCGGGATCGCAGCTCGGGCCCATCACCCCCGACGACCGCAGGCGGCTGATCGCAGGCTCGGCCGTGGCCGGCGTCTACGAGAAGACGGTCGATCGCGAGTCGGCGTTCGAGATGCTGAAGCAGCGCGCGGGCGGTGGCACCGCCCCGGCGGGCGGCGGTGTCGCGAAGGGCGGCGGCGCGGCGGCGCCGGCGGAGTCCGGCGGCGGCATCATGGGCGGGCTGGGCGACATCCTGTTCGGCTCGACCGGGCCGCGCGGCGGTCGGCGCGAAGGCGTGGTCGATGCGATGGCGAAGAGCGCTGCACGGTCGGTCGGCTCGTCGCTGGCGCGAGAACTTGCGCGCGGGGTGCTCGGTTCACTGCTCGGTGGAGCGAAGCGGCGGCGCTGAGGTCCGTCGCGGTCGGTCGCGGCCGGCGCCGCGATCGACTCGGCGCCTAGGTCGGGCTGCGACCCTTTGGCGACAGCGGCTTGGCGAGTTCTTCCCACTCGAGGCCGCGTCGCTCGGCCATGGCGCGCCCCACCGCCTGCCAGTCGCCCTTGCCGAAGGCCTTCTTCATCGCCGGCAGGAGGACCCGTTCCTCGGCGTCGATGTGATGCCGGTACATGGTCGCGAAGCGGTCGATCAGCGGCTGCTCGAGTGCCACTGCGCGACCGCTCGAGATTTCGGCCAGCGCCGCATCGAGCTTGCGCCACAGCCTGGCCATCTCGAGGTGGTCGGCCTCGACCTGGCCGAGCACGTCCAGCACCGTCTTGTCGCGGTCGGCGTGCAGGCGTTCCCGCAGTCGCGGGAACATGTCGACTTCCTCGTCCTCGTGATGTCGCGGAGCGGCTTCGTTGAAGTAGCGCCGGATCGATGTGGCCGTCACCCGGGCATCCTCGTCCGCGCCCTGGTTGCGCAGGTGCACGGCGAGCCGGGACAGCAGCGCGGCGAAGCGCTGCACCCGCTCGTGGCAGGCCCGCCACATCTCGATCGGCTCATCGAAGCCGGCACCCGGCGTGCGGAAATCGATCGTGCCTGTCATTGCAGTCCTCCAGCCAGGGGCCCGAGCGGACTCTTCGTCAGCGCCACCGTCACGATGTATCCATAGGCGACCAGCGCGGCCGCGAACGCCCCCGCCCGTATGCGCGGGGTTCGACCGCGCTTCAGGGCAACGGTCCCGAGCAAGATATAGAGCGCGAGCCCGACCAGTTTTGCTTCAAGCCAAGGAACACGGAGCGGGTTGAAGCCGCCGACCCAGGCGAGCGCCAGCGCGCTGCCGAGCAGCACCGTGTCGACGACGTGCGGGGCGGCGCGGACCAGCGCGCCGGCCGGCAGGGCACCCCCGGCCGCCAACCCGTACCGGATGACGAAACCGACGCCGGACAGGACGACGGCGCCGACGTGAACGAGCTTCAGGGCGGCGTACAACGGGGCGAACCCAGGCGGGAACGAATCGAAGGTCAGCCGGGGCGCCCGTCGCGCCGCGGACGAAGCAACACCGGAAGATGGCGCGACGCCCAGAGGATCCACACGGCGCACCAGGTGAGCGCAGCGGCGGCGGACAGCGGCGCCGCATGCGGCGGCCAGACGGACGCCGCGAGCCGGAGCAGCACGGCAACCTGCAGGATCCAGAACAGCGTCCAGACGTAGCGATCGGCCGCCACCGGGATGCCGCCATGGCCGCAGGTCACGCGCGTTGCCATCGCGAACAGCAGGCCGCCCAGGAAGCCCATCGTGAGGGCATGCATGGGCGCAAGCCCCAGGCGGACCGCCGCATCGCCGTCGAGCAGGACCAGGGCGGCGTCCGCGGCCGCGAGCAGCAAGGCGATCGCCGACCAGACGAAACCCAGGTGCAGCATCGCCAGCAGTCGCAGCGAAGGACCGCGCAGGCTCTGCAGCAGGCCCCAGCGCACCGCCAGCGCGGCCATTGCAGCGGCCGCCGGACCGACCGTCAGGAGCGTCAGCCAGGCGCCCTGGCGCGGCTGCAGCAGATCGAGCCGGCCGGCGAGCTGAAGCATCCCGTACATCAGCAGCGCCGCGAGCAGCAACCCGAGCGCCCAGTTCGGCTTCCACGGCACGACGCGTGCGATGGCGTTCGACGTGAAGAACGGCAGGACGCGGTGCGCGACGGTCGCGTGGATGGGCGCGACGAAACCGAACACCATCAGCCACACGGCGGCCGCCACGACGGACATCTGGCGGATGGCGAGACCGGCCGCGAACAGCGTTGCGCAGGTGATCCCGATGGTCCAGAAGACCATCACGCATTTGGCGTGCAGCTTGTCGCGCACGCTGCTGGACCGGATCTGGCCTGCGAAGCCGACCCCGACGGCGGTCCATGCCATCGCAAGCAGCAGGGCCCCGAAGGCCGTCACGGAGTGGTTCGCGCGCGCCCCGGCGATGATCAACGCGACGCCCGCGCAGTGCAGTCCCACCGGCCAGCGCAGGGCCGCCGCGGTCGCTGGCGGGATGTCGAGCCATCGGGGGCCGGCCGTGAACATGAAGCCAGCCATGAAGAGCGGCATGAAGCCGCCGGCGAACAGCACCCCGTGCAACAGCGTGGGCGGCATCACTGTCGCGACCGTCGCTCCCGCCAGTTGCGCGAGCAGCAGGGCAGCCCATGCGAGCGCCGCCAGCAGCAGCATCAGCGTGCCGGCGAAGAAGGCCAGCCGGTGCGGGGCCAGCAACAGGTGGCGTGGCGCCGCGCGCACGGGCGACGTCGGCAATCCCTCGAGCATGCCGGCGGAGGCGGTCCGCGGAAGGATCGGGATCGACTTCACGGTCCCCCCCGGGGCTCGTTATTGCACCAGAGGTGTATCGGCCGTTTCGAGGTCGACACCCTCCAGCCGGGCCTGCGCCGCCAGCACCTGCAGGTACTGGCGCAACGCGGTCGCGTAGGCCTGTCGCTCGAGGGTCTGGCGCACCGCCGCCCGGACCGCCTCGTAGGGCGGGACCGTTCCGGCATCGCGCTCCAGCACTTCGACCACGTGAAAGCCGAAGCGGCTGCGCACCAGTCTCGGCAGCACGCCCACCTCGGGGTGGCCGAACACCTCGCCGGCGAACTCCGGCGCGCACTCGGCGGCGGTGAGCCAGCCCAGCTCGCCGCCATCGCGTCCGCTCGGGCAGTTCGACAGCTGCGCAGCGGCCTCGATGAAGCGGTCCGCTTCGCCATGCCTGCGGGCCCGCAGGTCGAGCAGGCAGTCTTCCGCACGCTGGCGCAACGCGTCGACGTCCACGCCGGCCGTGACGGCGAACAGGACGTGGCGCAGGCGCGCCCGCTCGCCGACGGCGAACCGCGCCGCGTTGGCGGCGTGGAAGCGCCGGCAGCTCTCCTCGTCGGCCTCCGCCTGCACGAGTTCCCGGTCGAGCAGCGTCTCGATGGCGCTCGCGGCCGCTTCGCTGACGATGCCGCGGACCGGAACCGGGTCGTCCGCCGCCAGCAGGCCGGCGCGGATCGCCGCCTGCCGCAGCAGTTCGACGTTCGCGCGGCTGCGCAGCTGCGGCGCGCTCAGGGCTTCGTCCGCGGCGGCGAGCGGAACTCCGTCGATGGTCGCCCCGCTGGCGTCGGACACGGGTCGCGCCGTCGGAAAGGTCGCGCCCATCAGGAAGCCTGGCCGGGGACGTTCTGTCCGGCCGGCACGTTCAGCCGGCGCGACCGCACGATCTGGTAGGGCCTGAATACGTACGCGATCGACGCGAGTCCGCTCCAGACGTGCACGAGGCGGCTGAAGGGCAGCAGCAGGAAGATCGTCATGCCGAGCACCATGTGGACCTTGAAGGGCCAGTCGATCGCGGTCAGCAGGTTGGCGTCCGGGCGGAACGTCGCGACGCCCTGCAGGTAGCCGGAGAGGATCAGCATCGCATGGGCGTCGACGCGGTGCGCGTACGACAACGGCAGCGTGATCAGACCCAGCACCAGCTGCACCCACAGGATGATCAGGATGGCGAGATCGGTGCGATGGCTGGTGAGCCGGATGCGCGGGTCGGTGAGCCTGCGGTGCAGCAGCATGGTCAGGCCGATGAAGCACATCGTTCCGGCGATGCCGCCCGAGACGATCGCAAGCAGCTGCTTGGTCGGCGGGCTGATGAACGGCTCGTAGACCCAGTGCGGCGTCAGCAGGCCGACCGTGTGGCCGAACAGCAGGAACAGGATGCCGATGTGGAACAGGTTGCTGCCCCAGCGCAGCTGGCGCGCGCGCAGCATCTGCGAGGAGTCGCTCTTCCATGTGTACTGGTCGCGGTCGAAGCGGGCGAGGCTGCCCATCAGGAAGAACGCCAGGCAGATGTACGGGTAGACATTGAAGAAGAAGTCGTTGAGGTTCTTCATGGAATGCTCCTCAGGCGGCCGCGCGCTTGGGCGCTCGCGATGGGCGGACAAGATGGATGGGCTGCGCTTCGTGGGGACGCGCCTGCCCCTGCGACGTGCAGCCGCCGAAGGCCTCGGGCTCGGCCCAGCTGTCGTCGATGCCGGGCTCGGCGGCGATCTCGACCTTCTGCGCGCGCTCGCCGGCCAGGTCGAGGACGGCGGCCAGCACGCTGGCGTAGGGACTCTGGCGCTCCAGCAGCGCGCTGAAGATCGCCCGCACGATGTGCGCGCTTTCGCGCAGGAACTCGCGCGCCTGCGCCGGCGGCTGCGTGCTGGCGAACTCCAGCACCACCGGCAGGTAGTCCGGAAGTTCGTCCGGCACGAGCTGCAGGCCGGCGCGGTCGTAGGTCTTGATCAGGTCGACCATCGCCGGTCCGCGGTCGCGGCTGTCGCCGTGCACGTGCTCGAACAGGTGCAGCGCGGTGCGCCGGCCGCGGTCGAACAGTTCGACGTACTCGGCTTCGAGGCGCAGGCCCGGGGCGGAGGCGAGCCGCCGGACCAGCGCATCGAGCTCGGCCAGGCGGCCCGCTGCAAGCGCCCCTTCGTCCCGCAGGGCGGCGCCGAGCTCGGCGGCGGCCGCGCGCAATCCGGCGTCCGGGTAGCGCAGCAGCCAGGCGAGCGCGCGCAGCGTGCGCGCCATCTTCGGTGTTCCCGAATCGGATCTCGTCATGGCTACACCGTGGCCTTGATCGGGATCGTGCGCTTCTTCTCGCTGCCGAACAGGCTCGTCTCCGACACGCCTTCGCTGCAGCCGTTGCCGAACGAGAAGCCGCAGCCGCCGCGCACGTTGAACGCGTTCTCGGCGTACTCGCGGTGCGTGGTCGGGATGACGAAGCGGTCCTCGTAGTTGGCGATCGCCATCACCCGGTACATCTCCTCGACCTCGGCGCGCGTCAGGCCGACGCGCTCGAGTACCGCGGGCTTGTCGACGCCCTCGACATGGCGGCTGCGCATGAACACGCGCATGGCGATCATGCGCTCGAGCGCGCGCGCCACGGGCTCCTCGTCGCCGGCCGTCAGCAGGTTCGCGAGGTACTTCAGCGGGATGCGCAGGCTGCGCACGTCCGGCAGTTCGCCGTTCATGCCGATCTCGCCCGCCTGCGCGCGCGACTGCACGGGCGACAGCGGCGGGATGTACCAGACCATCGGCAGGGTGCGGTACTCGGGGTGCAGGGGCAGCGCGACCCGCCAGTCGACGGCCATCCTGTAGACGGGCGAGTTCTTCGCCGCCGCCAGCCACGCTTCCGGGATGCCGTCGGCGCGCGCCTGCTCGATCACGCGCGCATCGTTCGGGTCGAGGAAGATGCCGAGCTGCGCCGAGTACAGGTTGCTGTCGTGCTCCGCGCTCGCGGCCTCCTCGATGCGGTCGGCGTCGTACAGGAGCACGCCGAGGTAGCGGATGCGCCCGACGCAGGTCTCGCTGCAGACCGTCGGCTGGCCCGCTTCGATGCGCGGGTAGCAGAAGATGCACTTCTCGGCCTTGCCGCTCTTCCAGTTGTAGTAGATCTTCTTGTACGGACAGCCGGAGACGCACATGCGCCAGCCGCGGCACTTGTCCTGGTCGATCAGGACGATGCCATCCTCCTCGCGCTTGTAGATGGAGCCGGACGGGCAGCTCGCGACGCAGGCCGGGTTCAGGCAGTGCTCGCACAGCCGCGGCAGGTACATCATGAAGGTGTTCTCGAACTGGCCGTAGATGTCCTTCTGGATGTCGTCGAAGTTGCGGTCCTTGCTGCGCTTGGCGAATTCGCCGCCGAGGATCTCCTCCCAGTTCGGGCCCCACTCGATCTTCTCCATCCGCTGTCCGGTGATCAGCGAGCGCGGCCGCGCCGTCGGCGCGGCCTTCATCTCGGGCGCCGAGTGCAGGTGGTCGTAGTCGAACGTGAAGGGCTCGTAGTAGTCGTCGATCTCCGGCAGGTTCGGGTTCGCGAAGATCTTCATCAGCAGCTGCCACTTGCCGCCCTGGCGCGGAACGATGGAGCCGTCGGACCTGCGGACCCAGCCGCCGTTCCACTTGTCCTGGTTCTCCCACTCCTTCGGATAGCCGATGCCGGGCTTGGTCTCGACGTTGTTGAACCAGGCGTACTCGACGCCCGGCCGGCTGGTCCAGACGTTCTTGCACGTGACGCTGCAGGTATGGCAACCGATGCACTTGTCGAGATTCAGCACCATGCCGATCTGTGCGCGTACTTTCATGTTCAGTTCCTCTCCGATCGGCGTTGGATCACGGGTTCTCGCCCTGCGACTGGTAGGCCTTCGCGAGGTGGTCGTCGCGCGGCGTGTCCAGCCAGTCGACCTTCTTCATCTTCCGCACGACGACGAACTCGTCGCGGTTGGTGCCGATGGTCCCGTAGTAGTTGAAACCGTAGCTCTGCTGGGCGTAGCCGCCGATCATGTGCGTCGGCTTGGTCACGATGCGGGTGACCGAGTTGTGGATGCCTCCGCGCACGCCGGTGATCTCGGAGCCCGGCGTGTTGATGATCTTCTCCTGCGCGTGGTACATCATCGTCATGCCGGGATTGACGCGCTGGCTGACCACCGCGCGCGCCGCGATCGCGCCGTTGATGTTGAAGAGCTCGACCCAGTCGTTGTCCTCGATGCCGGCCTTCCTCGCGTCGTCCTCCGACAGCCAGATCACCGGGCCGCCGCGGTTCAGCGTCAGCATCATCAGGTTGTCGCTGTAGGTGGAGTGGATGCCCCACTTCTGGTGCGGCGTGATGAAGTTGAGCAGGATCTCCGGGTTGCCGTTGGGCCTGATGTTGTGGATGCCCGCGGTCGTCTTGAGGTCGATCGGCGGCCGGTAGCTGGAGAAACCCTCGCCGAACGCGATCATCCAGGGGTGGTCCTGGTAGAACTGCTGGCGGCCGGTGAGCGTGCGCCACGGGATCAGCTCGTGCACGTTGGTGTAACCGGCGTTGTACGAGACCTTCTCGCTCTCGAGCCCCGACCAGGTCGGCGAGCTGATGATCTTGCGCGGCTGAGCCAGCACGTCGCGGTAGCGGATCTTCTCGTCCTCGCGGTGCAGCGCGAGGTGCGCGTGCTCGCGCCCGGTGATCTTCGACAGCGCGTTCCAGGCCTTCACGGCCACGTGGCCGTTCGTCTCGGGAGCGAGCTGCAGGATGACCTCGCAGGCATCGACGTCGCTGACGATGCGCGGGCGGCCATCGTCGTCGACTCCGTTGAGTTCGCCGAGCTGCTGCACCTCGGTCTGGGTGTTCCAGGCGATGCCCTTGCCGCCGTTGCCGACCTTGGCCATCAGCGGGCCGAGGGAGGTGAAGCGCTTGTAGACATTCGGGTAGTCGCGCTCGACCACCGTGATCTGCGGCGCCGTCTTGCCCGGCACCAGCTCGCACTGCCCCTTCTTCCATTCCTTGACGTCGAGCGGCTGCGCCAGCTCCGCCGGCGTGTCGTGCATCAGCGGCGTCAGCACCACCTCCTTCTCGACGCCGAGGTGGCCGACGCAGACCTCGCTGAACGCCCGGGCGAAGCCCTTGTAGATCTCCCAGTCGGAGCGCGCCTGCCACACCGGGTCCACCGCTGCCGACAGCGGATGGATGAAGGGATGCATGTCGCTCGTGTTCAGGTCGTTCTTCTCGTACCAGCTCGCCGTCGGCAGCACGATGTCGCTGTACAGGCACGTCGTGCTCATGCGGAAGTCGAGCGTCACGAGCAGGTCGAGCTTGCCCTCGGGCGCCTGCTCGTGCCATGCGACCTCCGTCGGCTTGGCGTCGTCGGCGCCGAGGTCCTTGCCCTGCACGCCGTTCTCCGTCCCGAGCAGGTGCTTGCAGAAGTACTCGTGGCCCTTGCCGCTCGAGCCCAGGAGGTTGGAGCGCCACACGAACAGGTTGCGTGGCCAGTTCTGCGGCGCGTCCGGATCCTCGCAGCTCAACTGCAGGCTGCCGTCCTTCAGCGACCGCACGACGTAGTCCTTCGGGTCGATGCCGGCGGCCTGTGCGTCCTTGACCACCCGCAGTGGATTGGTCTTCAGCTGCGGCGCGCTCGGCAGCCAGCCCATCCGCTCGGCGCGCACGTTGTAGTCGATCAGGCTGCCGCCGAAGGCCTTGCGGTCGGCCAGCGGCGAAAGGACTTCCTCGACCCCGAGCTTCTCGTAACGCCACTGGTCCGTGTGCGCGTAGAAGAACGAGGTCGAGTTCTGCTGGCGCGGCGGCCGGATCCAGTCGAGCGCGAAGGCGAGGGCGGTCCAGCCGGTCTGCGGACGCAGCTTCTCCTGCCCTACGTAATGCGCCCAGCCGCCGCCGCTCTGGCCGATGCAGCCGCACATCATCAGGAGGTTGATCACCCCGCGGTAGTTCATGTCGGCGTGGTACCAGTGGTTCATCGCCGCGCCGATGATGATCATCGACTTGCCATGGGTCTTGTCGGCGTTGTCCGCGAATTGCCGGGCGACCGTGATGACCTGGTCGCGCGGCACGCCGGTGATCCTTTCCTGCCAGGCTGGCGTGTACGGCGCGTTGTCGTTGAAGTCGGCAGCGCCGCTGCCAAGGCCGCGATCGATGCCGTACTGCGCGGCCTGCAGGTCGAACACGGTGGCGACCAGCGCCTCGGAGCCGTCGGCCATGCGCATCCGCACGGCAGGAACTTTCGCGCGGTTCAACTCGCCCTGCTGCGCGTTGTTCGGGAAGTGCGGCGTATCGGCGCCGGCGAAGTAGGGGAACGCGACTTCGACGACCTCGTGCTTCTGCTCGTCCTCGAGCACCGAGAGTTTCAGCTTCACATCCGCGTTGCCGCGGCCTTCCTTCGCCTCGAGATTCCACTTGCCGGCGTCGGCGCGGTCTTCCGCGCCCCAGCGGAAGCCGATCGAGCCGTTGGGCACGACCACCTTGCCGCTCGCGTCGAAGGCGACCGACTTCCATTCGGGGTTGTTGTCCTGGCCGAGCTTGTCGGCGAAGTCGCTGGCGCGCACGTAGCGGCCCGGCGCCATGACCTTGCTGCCGTCGGCGAGCGTCGTTTCATCCAGCCGCAGCAGCAGCGGGAGGTCGGTGTAGCGGCGCGCGTAGTCGTCGAAGTAGGCCGAGCGCTTGTTGAAGTAGAACTCCTTCAGCACCACGTGGCCCATCGCCATGGCCAGGGCCGCGTCCGTGCCCTGCTTCGGGTGCATCCAGAGGTCGGCGAGCTTCGCGACTTCGGAGTAGTCCGGCGTGACGGCCACCGTCTTCGCCCCCTTGTAGCGCACCTCGGTGAAGAAGTGCGCGTCCGGGGTGCGCGTCTGCGGCACGTTGCTGCCCCATGCGATGAGGTAGGTGCTGTTGTACCAGTCGGCGCTTTCCGGCACGTCGGTCTGTTCGCCCCAGATCTGCGGGCTGGCGGGCGGCAGGTCGCAGTACCAGTCATAGAAGCTCATGCACACGCCGCCGATCAGCGAGAGGTAGCGGCTGCCGGCGGCGTAGCTGACCATGCTCATCGCCGGAATCGGCGAAAAGCCGATGACGCGGTCGGGACCGTGCGTCTTGACCGTGTAGACGTTGGCTGCCGCGATCAGCTCGTTGACCTCGTCCCACGAGCTGCGCACGAAGCCGCCCATGCCGCGCACCTTCTGGTAGTCGCGCCGCGCGGCCGCGTCCTCGACGATGCTCGCCCAGGCGTCGACCGCCGTCTTCGCGACTTTCCGCGCGGCCCGCCAGCGCTCGAGCAGCCGTCCTCGCACCATCGGGTACTTCAGGCGGTTGGCGCTGTACAGGTACCAGGAGTACGAAGCGCCGCGGGCGCAGCCGCGCGGCTCGTGGTTGGGGAGATCGGCCCGCGTGCGCGGATAGTCGGTCTGCTGCGTCTCCCACGTGACGATGCCGCCCTTGACGTAGATCTTCCAGGAGCAGGAGCCGGTGCAGTTCACGCCGTGCGTGCTGCGCACGATCTTGTCGTGCGACCAGCGGTTGCGGTAGGCGTCCTCCCAGGTGCGGTCTTCGCCGGTGGCCACGCCGTGGCCGTTGGCGAACGACTCCTTCGGCAGCGTGAAGTGGGTCAGTCGGTCGAGAAAGTGGCTCATTGGCTTGTCTCCGCAGCGGAATCTCAGGGGTTCTTCACGTACGCGTTGCGGCGCAGGTAGAACCACCAGTTCAGGACCAGGCACAGCGCATAGAAGATCGCGAACCCGTACATCGCGTACTGCGGCGTTCCGGCCTTGATCTGCTCGCCGATGACGACCGGTGCGACGAACGAGCCGTAGGCGGCGACCGCCGACGTCCAGCCGAGCACCGGGCCGGCCTGGGTGCGGTCATAGATCACGCCGATGGTCCGGAACGTCGAGCCGTTGCCGATGCCGCTGGCCGCGAAGAGGACGATGAACAGCCACAGGAACGGCCAGAAGTACTGTTCCGGCGTGGCGGAGCCGTACGCCAGCATCATCACGTAGCCGACCGCGACCGAGGCCCCGACCATCACGATGGAGATGATCTGCGTGACGATGGAGCCGCCCACCTTGTCGGAAATCCAGCCGCCGACCGGACGGATCAGGGCGCCGACGAAGGGGCCGATCCAGGCGAAGGTCAGCGCCGAAGGCGCGTTCGGGTTGGCAACGTGCCTGACCACGCCGTCGGGCCCGAGCACGTGGCTCTGCCCGAAGATCACCGTGATGGACAGCGGCAGCGCGTTGGAGAAGCCGATGAAGGAACCGAACGTGACGATGTACAGCAGCGTCATCGACCACGTGTGCTTGTCCTTGAAGATCTCGAACTGCTTCTTCAGGTTCGGCTTCATGTCGCCGAAGGCGACCAGCTTCATCGCCAGCAGGGTGCCGACGATGATCAGCGGCATCGCGACCCACATGTTGAGCACGCCGAGCCCCGTCGCGGGCAGGTACAGGTACAGGCCGATGCCGGCCGTGATGAGCGCGACGCCGTAGAGCAGCAGGATCTTGCCCAATGCGGCGGCCGTGGACCCGATGTTGGGCGAGATCGTCAGCAGGTTGTTCATGCCGAACCAGCCGACGATCGCCAGCGGCACCAGCAGCACCAGCCAGATGAAGCCGGCGTTCTGGATGTAGGTCGGCGTGCCCTGGGGGATCTTGCCGATCAGCGTGCCCGATGGCTTGAGCAGCGTCATCGGGTCGCCGCCGAGCGACATGAACACGGCCGTCGTCATCACCAGCGGGATCACGACCTGCATCGTGGTGACGCCGAAGTTGCCCAGGCCGGCGTTGATGCCCAGCGCGGTGCCCTGCAGCCGCTTCGGGAAGAAGGTGTTGATGTTCGACATCGAGCAGGCGAAGTTGCCGCCGCCGATGCCGGACAGCAGCGCCATCAGCTGGAACACCCACAGCGGCGTCGCCTTGTCCTGCAGCGCGATGCCGGTTCCGATGGCGGGAATCATCAGCAGCGCGGTCGTGAGCCAGATCGTGTTGCGTCCGCCCGCCAGCCGGATGAAGAACGATGCCGGAATGCGCAGCGTCGCGCCGGACAGCCCCGAGATCGCGGCCAGGGTGAACAACTGCTGCTGGGAGAACGGGAACCCCAGGTTGGCCAGCTGCACGGTGATGATTCCCCACATCAACCACACGGCGAAGCCGCAGAGCAGGCTGGGGACCGAGATCGCCAGGTTGCGGTAGGCGACGCGCTTTCCGGTCGTGTCCCAGAAGGTCGCGTCCTCCGGGCGCCAGTCGACGATGTCGACGCCGGAGGTCGGCTTGGGCGGAGTCGTGGCAGGGGTGACGGCGCTCATGGCGGAGTCCTTTGCGGTGGAGGGGGATCAGCCCTTCAGGCTGAATTCGGTTGAACGGGGACCGATCACTTCCGCGCGGCGGACTTCGGTCCAGTACATCCAGATCAGCGACACCCAGACCACGGCGTACATCAGCATGAACGCGGTCGAGCGCACGCCGGTGAGGTCGAGGAGTGCCCCGAACATGATCGGCAGCACGAAGCCGCCCAGGCCGCCGGCCAGGCCGACGACGCCCGAGATGGTTCCGATGTTGCTGGGGAACTCGTCGGCGATGTACTTGAACACCGAGGCCTTGCCGAAGGCCCAGGCGATGCCGAGCAGGAACATCAGGAAGGTGAACGACCACACGTTGTGGGCGAGCGTGAACGTCACCGGTCCGCTGATGGTCTGCACCGTGTAGCTCGTGGCCGGGTAGGCGAGCAGGAACAGGCAGATCCAGCTGACCCACATCACCCACCAGGTCACCCGGTGCGCGCCCCACTTGTCCGCCATCCAGCCACCGATGGCGCGCAGCACGCCGCCCGGCAGCGAGAAGCAGGCGG
Source organism: Burkholderiaceae bacterium (assembly GCA_029883565.1). Classification (GTDB taxonomy): domain Bacteria; phylum Pseudomonadota; class Gammaproteobacteria; order Burkholderiales; family Burkholderiaceae_F; genus JAOUJD01. Next base: position 12,283 of record JAOUJD010000001.1, on the reverse strand, counting down.
CCAGCAGCGCGGCGATGCGGATGTCCAGGCCGAACTCGCCGACGTAGTAGTTGACCATCCACAGTGACAGGGCGACGTAGCCGCCGAACACGATCGAGTAGTACTGGCAGTACTTCCACACTCTCGGATCGCGCAGGCACTCGAGCTGGCGGCGATACGTGATGTTCGCCGGCACCAGGTGCTTCGGGTCGCTGTAGGTGAACATCCAGAACGCGATCGCCGTGACGAGCATCGCGATCGCGTAGACCTGTGGTACGAAGATCCATCCGAACGCGACGACGATGGTTGGAGCGACGAACTTGTTGACTGCCGCGCCCGAGTTGCCGGCCCCGAACACCCCCATCGCGAAGCCCTGGTGCTGCTTGTCGAACCAGCGCGCGACGTACGGCGTGCCGACCGAGAACGACCCGCCGGCGAGTCCGACGAACAGACCCAGCACGAGGAACTGCCAGAATTCGGTCGCATATCCGATCAGCCAGATCGGGATGACGGTCGACATCATCAGCGCGAAGAACACGATCCGGCCGCCGTACTTGTCGGTCCACATGCCGAGTGGCACGCGCACCAGCGAACCGGTCAGCACCGGGGTGGCCGTCAGCAGGCCGAACTGGGTCGCGTTGAGATCGAGCATCTTCTTGATCGGGATGCCGATCACCGCGAACATCATCCAGACCGCGAAGCACACCGTGAATGCGAGCGTACTCATCACCACCACGGACCACTGCCTGGCCCGCAGGCTGGTGCCTGCCCCGCGGGAACTGCCCGCTCCTGCCTCCATTGCGGTCTCCTTGATCAATCAAAAGCGCGCGTTGGGGTGCAAGCTAGAGGCGGAGCCCCCCGTTTTCATGACCCAAATCAAGGCGCTCCGGACCTTTGGCCCTCGGAGGAAAGCGGGCCTACCACGACAGGGGTAGAAGGCGGAATCGAACGGGGCGCCAGAATGGCGCCCCAGAGGTAGCCGGCCGCGGAGCAGTCCCTTCGCAACGCCGTGGGCCGCGGACTTCAGTGGGAAAATCGGCACATGACTTCCTTCGCTTCGCTGCGCCGCGTGTGGTCGGACTCGACCCTGATCCGGGTCGGGCTGGTGTTGTCCGTGGTGGCACTGCTGGCCCTGTCGATCATCGTGGCGGCGACCGTCTTCACCGAGCAGTCGACGGGCAAGGCGAGCGCGATCAACATGGCTGGCTCGCTGCGTATGCAGTCGTACGCGCTGTCCACGCGGGTGGCGGATACGCGCGGCGCCGCTGAGGACCGGCAGCATGCGGCCGAGGCAGCGATCACCGAATTCGAGCGGCGCCTGAAGAGCCCCTCGCTGATGAGCGGCATTCCGGACGACGGCGCCAATCCCGTGCACCGGATCTATTCCGGCATCGTCATCGAGTGGGAGTCGCGCATCAAGCCGCTGGCGCGGCGAGCCGTCGATGACGAAGTGTCCCGCGCCGAGTTCCTCGGTGTTGTCCCGACATTCGTCAGCAAGGTGGACGTCCTCGTCCGTCAGATCGAGACCGATCTCGAAAGCAGGATCCAGCGGCTGCGCCTGGTGCTCGGCGTCGGTTTCTTCGTGATGATGATGCTGGTGGTGGCGGCCCTGTTCCTGCTGAACATCGAGGTGTTCCAGCCGATCGCGCGCCTGGCCGAGGCCGCGAAGAGAGTGCGCACGGGCGACTTCCGGGTGCGGGCGGCAAGCACAGGACCCGACGAGATCGGGCAGCTCGGCCAGGCCTTCAACTTCATGGTCGACGACCTGTCGCGCCTGTACGGCTCGCTCGAGAAGCAGGTCGCCGAGAAGACCCGCGACCTGGAACGCCGCAACGAGTCGCTGGCCCTGCTGTACGAGACAACGCGCATGCTGGCCGAGAAGCCGGTGGACACCGAATCACTCAAGCGCGTGCTGGCGATGGTACGCAAGGCGCTTGGAGTGGAAAGCGGGGTGATCTGTTCGATCCACGGGGACAGCACGCGCGGCATGCCGCTGGCGCGCGACGAGAGCACGATCAAGGCTTGCGGCGGCGTCGACTGCCGCAATTGCGCCGACGGCGCGAAAGTCACCTGGCGGACCGAACCCGGCGAGGCCGGTGAGCGGCGCATCCTCGGCATTCCGCTGCTCGAGGGCGGCGTCTCCTACGGGGTGATGCCGCTGGTGCTGCCGCCCGGCAAGGGACTGGAAGTGTGGCAGCTGGAACTGGCCGAGACGATGGGCCGTCACGTCGGCGCGGCGCTGGCGGCTGCCGAGCGGCGCGACGAGCACCGGCGACTCGGCGTGCTGGAGGAACGGGCCGCCATCGCGCGCGAACTGCACGACTCGCTCGCGCAGTCCCTGTCGTACACCAAGATCCAGATCGCGCGGCTCGCGGCACATATCGAGCGCGAGGACAGCGCTCCGCAGTCGGCCGCCGTGCTCGGGGAGCTGCGCGAAGGAATCAACAGCGCGTACCGGGAGCTGCGTGAACTGCTGACGACGTTCCGGCTCGGCCTCGGCGACGAAGGCTTCGCCGGCGCCCTGCGCGATACCGTGGCTGAATTCGAGCGCCGTTCCGGCGTGCGGGCCACGCTGGTCAACGACCTGCTGCGGGTCGAGCTGTCGGCCAACGAACAGGTGCACGTGCTGCAGGTGGTGCGCGAGGCCCTGACGAACGTCGAGCATCACGCGCACGCGCGCCATGCCTGGGTGTCGCTGCACCGCGGCCAGGGGCAGGCGATCGACGTCTGCGTCGAGGACGACGGCATCGGGATCGTGAGCCCCTCGTCCCCGCGCGGCCACTTCGGCCTGTCCATCATGCGTGACCGCGCGCAGTCGGTCGGCGGAGTGCTTGTAATCGAACGCCGCGATCCGGTCGGCACCCGGGTGCGGCTGACCTTCAATGCGCAGACGGCGTTCGGCCCGCCGCCAGCGCCGCTCGGCGCGTCCACCGAACTGGGAACTTCCTGATGACAGAACGCCATACGATCCTGGTCGTCGACGACCATCCGCTGTTTCGCCGCGGCGTGATCCAGCTGCTGCAGCTCGATCCGGGCTTCGAGGTCGTGGGCGAAGCCGGCGACTACGAGGCGGCCGTCCGGCTGGCGGCCGAGAAGGAGCCGGACCTGACGCTGCTCGACCTCAACCTCAAGGGCAGTGGCGGCCTGGAGATCCTGTCGGCGCTGAAGGAAGAGGACCCTTCGCGGCGCGTGGTCATGCTGACCGTGTCCGACGCCCCCGAGGACCTGATGGCCGCGATCCGGGCCGGCGCTGACGGCTACCTTCTCAAGGACATGGAGCCCGAGCAGCTGCTGGCGCGCGTGCGCGACGCGCTCGAGGGCCGCACCGTCATCAGCGACGCGCTGACGGCCGCGCTCGCGGGCGCTCTGCGCGACGAGGCGCGCGGCGAACGGCGCGACGTCCGCGACCTGACCGACCGCGAACTCGCCGTTCTGAAGTGCCTGGCAGGCGGGCAGAGCAACAAGGTGATCGCGCGCAACCTCTCCATCACCGAGGGCACGGTCAAGGTGCACGTGAAGCACCTGCTGAAGAAACTCGGATTCCGCTCCCGCGTGGAAGCGGCGGTCTGGGCGTCCGAACAGGGACTGCGCGTCCCGGTCTGACGCCTCAGGCCGCGCCACACCTCATCCATCCGGACTCGCCGCCCGCTTGGCACTCTCGCCCCGCGAGTGCCATTGCTTTTTGGCCGTCTTTTTGCAGAATCCGGGAAGCGGGTTGCCTATATATCTCTGTAGCCAGCTGCCGCGTCCTAGGAGCCAACGTGACCGATCGCAGGGATACTCGAGCCAGCCGGGGCCCAACGGCAATGGAATTCCACACGCGCAGTCTGTCCGGGCAGGTGCACGGCATTGCGCAGCGTGCCGGCGGCGAGCGCACCGGTGCCCGACGCACGGGAGCGCGCGCATGAGCCTGCCTGCAACGATCCCGACCCCGATATCGATCGCCGGCTTCAAGGACGTGTACCGCGTCCCGCGCGTCGAGGAGGCGCTCAACGGGTTGCAGGAGCTGGGCTCGGGCGCCAACGAGGCGCTGCGCGCCACCTACCTTCGCATGATCCGCACCGGCGGCCAGCGCTTCGTGATCAAGCCCTCGGCGCTGCCGGACATCGACGCTCTGGTCGAGGAGCTGCCGAACTTCGGGGCGCCGCTCGAGGACATCCGCAAGCAGCTCGCGCTGTGCCTGTCGTCCGACGATCCGCTCGAGCTCGAGCCCATCCTTCTGCTCGGGGACCCGGGTATCGGCAAGACGCATTTCGCGCGTCGCCTGGCGAAGCTGCTCGGAACCGGGCACAACTTCATCGGCATGAGTTCGCTCACCGCTGGCTGGATCCTGTCGGGCGCCTCGGCCCAGTGGAAGAACGCCAAGCCGGGCAAGGTGTTCGATGCGCTGGTCAAGGGCGATTACGCGAACCCGGTCATCGTGGTCGACGAGATCGACAAGGCGGGCGGCGACGCACAGTACGACCCGCTGGGCAGCCTGTACACGCTTCTCGAGCACGATACGGCGGCCGAGTTCGTCGACGAGTTCGCCGAGGTCCCGATCGACGCGTCGGACGTCGTGTGGATCGCGACCGCGAACGACGCCCGTTCGATCCCGGAACCGATCCTGAACCGGATGAATGTCTACGAGATCGACGCGCCCGACGAGGAAGGCGCCCGTCGCATCGCGCGCGGCATTTACGACGAACTACGCGGCGAGCATGCGTGGGGGCGCGCGTTTCCGGACGACCTCGACGCCGAGAGCCTCGACCGGCTGGCGCGCCTCAGCCCGCGCGAGATGCGCCGGGCCATGCTGGCCGCGTTCGGCAACGCGAAGCTCGCCGGTCGCAATGCCGTGCTGCCGGAAGACGTCATGGACGAGCGGGTGGCGAGGAAGTCCCGCATCGGGTTCTAGGGCGCATCGCGTGCGCGCGCTGAAATCGCGGCCGCGCGTGCGCTGGCGCTACTTCTTCGCGGGCGTCTTTCCCGCCCCCCACTCGGCGGCGACCCGCTTGTAGACCGGACCCCAGACGGGGTGCCCGACCTCGGCCTGCGTCAACGCGAAATCCGGGTCGGCGGCGAAGGCCGAGTGGAAGTCGGTTTCGCATTCCGCCAGGCGACCGTAGGCACACGCGATGAAGGCGAGGTGCTTGTTCGCGGTCGCGGCGTCGTGCGCGTCCTTCAGGCCGTCGGCGAGCGCCCGCCGGAACAGCGTTTCGGCGCGCTCGTACTGGCCTTCCTCGTAGAACCTGAGAGCGTTCAGGAACGCGCGCTCGGCCGGCTGCTCGTACAGGCGCGCGATGCTCACGGTCGGTGGCGCGGGTGGCGGCGGGGGCGGGGTCGCGCAGCCGGCGAGCAGTGCGAGCAGCGCGGCGCTGGCTGTGGCGGAGTGGCGTCGAATCCGCATCATGGCGCGAGCCTACTGGAAACGGTAGGTGATCTGCTGCGGCCGGTCCGGGGCAACCACGACCTGGGCAATGTACGGTTGCCGATCGCCGTTGCGCAGTTCTATGGTGTGGCGGCCGGCGGGCAGCGTCAGGTGCTGCAGTGGCGGGGTCGTGCCACGCGCTGCGCCGTTGACGAACACCTCGCCCCACGGCGCCACCGCGAGCTCGACGACGCCCTCGCTGCCCGGGGCTGCGGCGGCCGTCCGAACGGGGCGCTCGGACGAGACCCCGAACCGGGTTGTCTGCGCGGACGTTCTCTGGGCGGGTTGTGCCGATGGCGCCGGCGTGCTTGCCCGCGCAGGGGGTGCAGCCGTGGCCGTGGCCGCGGGCGCGGGCATCGGGTCCGACGCAACCGCGGAACCGGCCGCCGCCCGATCGGTGACGCGCTCGCGCTCGCCGCCTCCAGTCAGCGCCGTACTCGCAATCGCGAGCATCGCAAGAACCGCTGCGCCCAGCGCGCCGACGCCCAGGAACCGGCTGGTCCGGCGGCCACCGCGCACCCGCGCTGGCGGCGCGGCGGCTTCCATGGTGGGCACTGCGAGCGTTGCCGCGGCCGGTGCAATCTCGAGGCGCGCGGGTGCGCCCGTGATCGTTGCCGCGTTCGGCAGCCCGTGTGCCTCGCGGCTGCCCCACAGGTAGGTGGTGAGGGCATTGCGCATCTGCGCAGCGGTACCGAACGGGCGCAGGTTGCGCAGCTCCAGCGCGCTTTCCGCGATTTCGGCAAGCGCGAGCGGAGCCGCGGGCCGCATGTCGATGATGGCGCTTTCGCCGCCGCGCCGATCGCGCAGTGCCTTCAGGTCCGGGCGGGTGCCGGTCAGCAGCAGGAACAGCAGGGCGCCGAGCGCTCGCACGTCCTTGCGCCGCGCCTCGGGGCTGAGTTCGCTTTCGAAAAACGGCAGCAGGACCTCGGTCGCGGCAAGTTCGAAGTCGCCGGTGGCTCCGCTGTCGATCCAGCCGCCGAAACCCATCACCTTGGGCGACCGCTCGGGCCCCTGCAGGTAGATGCGGGAAGCGCCGAGGTGACCGTGCGGCACGCCGCGCGCGTGCGCGTATTCGATGGCATCCGCGATGCGTGCTGCGATGTCGGCCGCCTGCAGGAAACCGGGACGGAAGCCCTCCGCCATCGCCTCGTCGAGCAGTTTGCCGTCGACCCTTTCCAGCGCCAGGTAACCGATGTTGTGCACGCGCCCGGCGTCGAACACCGTGACGATATGGGGGTGGTGCAGGCGTCCTGCGGCCTGGGCCTGGCGCATGAACGCCTGATCGATGCGGTCGTGGCCCGTCGCTTCCTGCCCCGGTGGCGGTCGCAACTGGACCGCCTTCAGGATGAGTTCGCGGTTCAGTACCGGGTCGAACGCCAGGTAGGCGACCGTGTACCGGTCCCGTCGCAGCTCGCGCAGGATGGAATAGCGGCCGATCAGCTTGAGGTTGTGCGTCAGCGCTTCTGCCATGACGACGACGGCTCGACGAGCGATGCCGGCGGACTCCCGATTCGAGGAGGCTAGACGATGCGGCGGGGGGTCACAACGGCCCGAAGCGCGGAAAAGGGCGGCAATCCGCCGCATCGGTCGTCGTTGTCCTTGCCGTCCGTCAACACGCGGACGCTTCCCCGAGTCCGGCAGCGGCTGCCCGGCAGGGGCGGCGCACTAGAACCGATGCTGGATCTGCAGCTTCTCGCCGGCCCGCAACTCGACGCGGGCGGAAAACGGTGGCGATGATCCGTTGCGGATCTCGATCGAATGCATCCCCGCCGGCAGCTTGAGCTGCGTCAGCGGTGGCGAGACGCCCTGCACGGCGCCGTCGACGACCACTTCGCCCCACGGCGCCACCGCGATGACGATGGTGCCATCGGTGGGTGGCGGCGCTGCGACCGCCACTTCCGCGCGCTTGCGCTGGGCCGCCTTGCTTTCCGCCTTCGCCGTCTCGGCGCCGGCCGTCATGGGCCCGGTTGGCTGGGTCGCGGGAGGCGGCGGAGTCATCGGCGGAATGACAGGCGTTGGAACGACGACCTGCTGCGGCGGCGGGGCCGGCGGCTCCCGATTCAGCAGCGCGACTCCGATGCCAGCCGCACCGACCAGCGTCAGGAGGCCGATCAGCACCGACATCGTCCGTCGTGATTGCGCGGCAGGAGCGACCGCACCCTCGGGCGGAGCCGGGACCGATGCGTCGACCGACGACGGCCGGGATCCGTCGACGAACTCGGCGAGGGCGTTGCGCAGTTCGGAGGCCTTCTGGTAGCGCTCGGCCGGGTCGCGCGACATCGCCTTTCGCACGACCTGGGCCAGGGGAGGGGGCGTGTCGGGCCGGATCTTCTCGACCGGCTTGGGCGCAGCCGTCAGCACCTGGTCGAGCGTCTCGTCGATCGTGCGACCGTCGAAGGCGCGTCGCCCGGCCAGCAGTTCGTAGAGGATGGACCCGAGCGAGAAGATGTCGCTGCGCGCGTCGAGCGACTCGCCCTTGGCCTGCTCGGGCGACATGTAGTTCGGGGTGCCGACCAGCTGCCTCGAGCCGTTCTTCGGCGCGTCCGCCACCGGGGCGAGCGCCGTGCCGAAGTCGAGGAGCTTGGGCTTGAGGTCGCGCGACAGGAAGATGTTGCTCGGCTTGATGTCGCGATGAACCAGGCCGCGCTTGTTGGCGTAGTGGATGGCGTCGGCCACCCGCATCATCATCGCGGCTGCCTGCCGCGGGCTCATCCGGTTGCCGCTCGCCAGGTACTCGTGCAGGTCCTGGCCGTGCAGTCGTTCCATCGCGATGTAGGCCAGCGACTCGGTCTTGCCGGCGTCGTAGATCGTGACGATGCTCGGATGGCTCATCCCGCCGGCCGACTTTGCCTCGCGCAGGAAGCTCGCCTCCATCTGCGTTCGGAACTGTTCCTCGCGCGACAGCGGGATGACCTTGATCGCCACTTCCCGGCCCAGCACCGGGTCATGCGCCGCGTAGACGACACCGTACGAACCGCGTCCGATCTCGTTGAGGATCGTGAAGCGGCCGATCGATTTCGGCGGCACCGGCTCGTCGGACGCAGCCTGCGGAACGGTGGCGGTCAGCGGTTCGGACATGGATCGCCGATTATCGCACCGGACCTGTGCGCGCCCATCTCGGGAAAAGCCGCGAAACCCCCGCCAATGCCGTCGTCTAGCGTGAGAACACGATGCGTTCGTGCTGCAGCAAGCGTGCCTGCGCGCCCAGGGCGAGAGCGGTGATCGCCAGCGCGATGACGCCAGGCAGCAGGATATCGACCGCTCCGATGGCCTCGCCACGCAGCGCCCGCATCATGACGCCCTGCTGCGCCATGGCCGGCACGAACAACTGCCATGTTGCGTCGCGCACCGACAGGAACAGCGGGATCACGGGGGCGAAGTTGACCAGCATCGTCAGGTAGCTCGCGTAGGTCTGCGCTTCCTTGTGGCTGCGGCCGTAGGTGGCGGCGAACATGTTGACGGCGGCGACCATGGCCGCGAACGGCAGCAGCATGGCGAGGAACAGCCCGGACTCGGCCGCGCCGAACTGCATCAGCGCGGACAGGCTCTCGTTCCGGATGAACATCATTGCCGTGCGGAACCCGAGCAGCGTCAGGACCACGACGGCGGCCGAACAGCTCGCCACCACGGCCCACTTGCCGAGCACGATGGCGGGCGTGGACACCGGGTTCATCAACAGGGGTTCGAGGGAGCCCCGCTCCCGTTCGCCGGCGGTCACGTCGATGGCGACACTGATGGCGCCGACCACCGCGCCGAGCAGGGCGAGCCATGGCACCAGGAACAGCAGCTGGGCCCCGCGCGACTTGCTGGCAGCCAGGTTGATCTCCTCGACCTCCACGGGCGCCAGCACCTGGAGGCTGACTCCCCGCGCCATCAGCCGCTGGCTGCCGAGTTCCCGGCTGAACGCGCGCAGCAGCGTCAGCGTGGCGCGTGACGGGCCCTGGCTGCGAGTCGAGGTGTCGTCGAATACGACATCCAGACGGATCGACTCGCCGCGGGCGAGGCGGGCCTCGAAGTCCGCTGGCACGATGACGACGGCGTTCTGCAATTCGCCGGAAGCGACCTGCTCGCGGAAACCGGCCGGGGCCTCCTTCACGGTGCCGCCCGCGCGCTGGATGAAGTTGACAAGGGTCGGAGCGGCACCGGCCCCGACCATGTAGACCTCGCGCCGAGCGACGTTCTCCTCGACGCTCGCGATGAACGTCGACAGGAGCAGCAGCGCGATCGGTCCGGCGAGGATCGAGCTGACGAGAACGATCATCCAGGTGCGGCGATCGCGCAGCGCGTCCTTCAGCTCCTTGCGGAACACGACCCAGGCGGTCGTCATCGCGCAGGCTCCGCGTAGGCCAGCGCGACGAACGCGTCTTCCAGCGTCGCCGTGCCGGCTTCGCCGCAGATCGCGGCGGCGGTTCCGCGCGCGATCGTGCGGCCGTGCGCGACGATCACGATCTCGTCGGCCAGCTGTTCCACCTCCTGCATGATGTGAGTCGAGACCACGATGCACTTGCCGGCGCCGCGCAGGTGCAGCAGGAGGCGGCGCAGCGCTCGGGTCGACACGACGTCCAGCCCGTTGGTGGGTTCATCGAGGATCAGGTGCTGCGGGTCGTGGATCAGGGCGCGCGCGAGCGCGACCTTCATGCGCTCGCCGGTTGAAAAGCCCTCGATCCGGCGGTCCAGCAGGCCCTTCATGTCGAGCAGGTCCGAGAGCATGGCAAGGCGCTGCTCGCACTCGTCGCCCGGCACGCGGCGCAGATCCGCGTAATAGCGGACGTTCTCGCGCGCGGTCAGCCGGCCGTACAGCCCGCGCGCATCCGACAGCATGCCGAGCTGGGCCCGCACCGCGTGCGGGTCGGTGGCGACGTCGACGCCGCCCACGCGCGCCGTGCCGCGGTCGGCATGCACCAGTCCGGCCACGACGCGCATCGTGGTCGTCTTGCCGGCGCCATTGGGGCCGAGCAGCGCCGTGACGCGGCCGTCGTGGGCGACGAAGCTGATGTCGTCGATCGCGACCACCTGCGCCCGCCTGCCCTCGACCCGCGCTTCGAACCGCTTCGACAGGTGCTGGACCTCGATCATCGGGCATCCTTGCCCGCCGGCCGGGCCGCGACGATGGGTTCGAAGAACGTCGCCGGCGGCAGTCGCGTCAGGCAGGCTTCGTCGATCCGCTCGAAGGACGCGTCGCGGAAGAAGCGCGCGATCTGCGTCGGCGCGCAGCCCTGCGTACTGACGATGTGCCCCAGGAAGGGCGACACGATGTGTCGCGCGTTGCCCAGCCGTTCGGTCACGCGTTCGCCGTGGCGTGGCGGTGTCGCCGGATCGAGGCCTCCTGACAGCACCAGGACCGGCGCCCTGCTGGCCGGGATCCCGTAGAACGACGATGGAACCGGACGGACCGGGACCTCGCGGCACGCCTGCTCGTAGACATCGAGGAACGCGCCGCCGAAGCGGGTGGCGGCCACCCGCGCGCGCTGCTCCGCGTCCACGCGCGGCACGTCTTCCGCGCAGATCACCGCGAAGTGCATTCCAGCCGCAAAGTTCTCGTTCACGCCGCTGGCTACCGCCGAATTCAGGGCGACCAGTGCCGTGTAGTCGCCGCGTGCCGCCCTTGCGAGCGCGTAGGGCAGCACCGCGGAGAGCTGCGGGGCGTAAAGCGGCACCCGCAGCAGCGAGGAAAGGACCTGCCGGTTCAGCCGCACGGGCTCGGGCGCGCCGGTCAGCGGGTGCGGCACCTGCACCTCGAGGCCGCGGTCCGCCTGCGCCAGCAGTTCTTCCACGCGGCTTGCCATGTCGGGGTAGCGGCGCGCGCAGCGATCGTCGCGCGCGCAGACCTCCGCGAGGGCCGCGAGCGCCGCGTCGGCATCGATCGCGAAGGACACCGGCAGGACCATGTCCGCGGGCGCAACTCCGTCGAGCACCGCGCTGCGCACGCGCTCCGGGTACTGCCGCATGTATTCGAGCGCAGCGCGCGTTCCGTACGAGCCGCCCCATAGATTGATCCGCTCGGCGCCGAGCCGCGCGCGCACGGCGTCGTAGTCACGCACCGCGATCCACGTCGCGTACTGGCGCAGGTCGCCTTTCAATCCCTTCAGGCAGGCGCGCAGGTGGTCGAGCTGCTGCGTCTGCTCGAAGGTCGCGGCCAGCGATGTCTCCTCGACCTCGCACTCGAGCGGATGTGATCCGCCGGTGCCGCGCTGGTCCACGAAGACGATGTCGCGCCGCGAATTGACCTCGCTCAGGACCGGCAGCATCTGCCGGGCGGTGCGCGTCGCAGCCTGCCCGGGACCGCCGGCGAGCACGAAGACTGGATCGGCCTGCTGGTTGCGCGCAACCGCCGGAACGACCGCGAAGCGAATGTCGATTGCGGGCCCCGTCGGCCGGTCCGGATCCTCGGCGACGGTGACTGTTCCACATCGCACTTCACGTTCGACGCCCGGAATGCGGCAAGGTTCGAGGCGGGCGGCGGCGCCATCGCCTCCCGGCCGGCACGCGGCGAGGAGCGCGGCGACGGCCAGGGCAGCGAGCGGGCGCAGGGCTTTCATGCGCGACGGGTTACGGCAGTGCCCCGGGGTTCGATTGGTGCGCAGCATATCAATGTGCAGCGCGGTTCATCCCTGGAACAGTCGCAGGCCGGTCACTCCGGCCACGATCAGCAGGATGCTGGGGACCCGCGGCAGCGACGCCGGCTCCCCGAGCACGGTGATGCCAAGGATCGCTGCGCCGACCGCACCGATTCCCACCCATACGGCGTAGGCGGTACCGGCCGGCAACGCCTTCATTGCGAGCGCGAGCAGGTAGAAAGACAGCAGCGCCGCCAGCAGGACCGCGATGGTCGGTCCCGACCTGGAGAAGCCTTGTGTTGCCTTCATGTCGACGGCCGAGCCGATTTCCAGCAGGCCG
>JAOUJD010000308.1 GCA_029883565.1 Burkholderiaceae bacterium | reverse complement strand
TCGCGCGCCGCTTCCCCTTCCAGGTCGTGATGGCGGGCAAGGCGCATCCGCGGGACGAAGGCGGCAAGCACCTGATCGAATCGCTGCACCGGTACGCGCAGGAACTCGGTGACACTGTTCCGGTTGCGTTCCTGCCCGGTTACGACATGGACCTTGCGCTTGCGCTGGTGTCCGGCGCGGACGTCTGGCTGAACACGCCGCAGCCGCCGCTCGAAGCCTCCGGAACGAGCGGCATGAAGGCCGCGTTCAATGGAGTGCCGAACCTGAGCGTCCTCGACGGGTGGTGGATCGAAGGGTGCATCGAGGGCGTCACCGGATGGGCGATCGGTAACGGGGCGACGGGGGGCCACCTCGACGATTCCGCGCTCCTCTATGGAAAGCTCGAGGACAAGGTTCTTCCGCTATTCCACTCGGATCGCACGGGATGGATCAGGGTCATGAAGGGCGCGATCGGAAAGAACGCGTACTACTTCAACAGCCACCGCATGATGCGGCGCTACGCGACCGAGGCGTACCTGCGATGAGTTCCGGATCGAGACCGCCCGGCCGGTCGGGCCGCGTGACCGCCGGTGCAGTTTTCGGCGCTGTGCTCGTTGCGGTGTCGGCCGGCGGCACCGCCAGGGCGGACACCGTGCAGGCGCGCTGCGACATCTTCCCGAAGGGCGAGGACAAGGCGACGGCGGTGCTGCCCTGCGCGTTCTCCCAGCGACAGGGATACGTGTCGATCGAACGGTCCGACGGCGTCCGCTACGAACTGGCGCCCAAGGGTGACCGCCCCGGAAACTACCTCGACGCGCGTGGCCGACCTGCATACCGCCAGCGCGGACTCGGCAAGCTCGGGCTCATCTTCCGTCTCGCGGACGAGTCGGTGTTCGTCTACTGGGACACGACCGGCCTGCCGAACGCGAACGGCAGCCCGTCGGCGCCCGGCGCTGTTCCGGCTGCCGCTCCGACGACGATGCCGACGAAAGCGACCGCGCCCAGGACTCCCTTCGAGCAGACTCTCGAGCTGCAGGGAATCCGGTTCCGCGTGCACTCGCCGAACGACGCGTCGATCAACACGCTCGAGATCGTTCCGTCCGGCCTCGAGATCGACAACCGGCCGATCTCGCGCGAGATCGACGGACGGATCACGGGTGTCGAGGTGGCCGATCTGAACGCCGACGGCTCGCCGGAACTGTATGTGTACGTGACATCCGCCGGCAGCGGTTCGTATGGCTCGCTGGTCGCCTATTCCTCCAACCAACGGAAGTCGCTGAGCGAGATCCACCTGCCGCCGATGACCGACGACAGGAAGGCCTCCGACGGCTACATGGGCCACGACGAGTTCACGGTAGTGGAGAACGTCCTCGCGCGGCGTTTTCCGGTCTACCGTGCGGGCGACACGAACGCCCGGCCAACGGGCGGCATGCGCCAGCTGCAGTACCGGCTCGTTCCCGGAGAGGCCGGCTGGATCCTCAAGCTCGACAGGATCGCCGAGTGGTGACCGTGCGCGTCGGTTCGTGGGCCGTACCGTCGGCGCCGATTCCGCGGCTTCAGCGGAGTTGCTCGAGGTAGTCGAGCAGGACCTCGACGTTCGCATCGGAGGCGTGCGACCGCTTGACGCGTGCGACGCCCGAAGGCAGGGCATCCGAAGACGCAGCGCCGGCGAACGCCCCAGCCCGCAGTTCCTCGCGCGTCCTGCGCGCCCCGATCCCGTCCAGCGGATGGCTGGGATTGCCCTTGCCTTCGGCGGTGTGGCAGACCGTGCAGCCCATGTCCACGAACGCAGTGCGGCCGGCGGCGGTGCGGGAGTGCGGCACTTCGACGGCAGCGGTCGTTGCCGCGGTGATCATGCGTTTCACCGGATCCAGGTTGCGGAGCCCGGCGAACAGGGCTGCGAGCAGCACGACGAGCGCCGTCGTGGCGAAGGCAAGCCAGCGGGCGCGCGATTGCCGGGTCATGGTCTCCGCCTCACACCCAGTCGAAGATCTCGGAATGCACGTGCGCGGCCGGGATGCCGAGGGCTGCCAGGCTGCGCTCGACGCTGGTCGTCATCGGCGTCGGCCCGCACAGGAAGCAGTGAAAGCGGTGACGCTCCAGCGGGAGGTGCCGCATCAGCACGTCCTCGCTGACGAAGCCGCGTTCCCCCGTCCAGTCCGCCGGGGGTTCGAGCAGCACGTGCACGACGCGCAGGTCGAGGCGTGCCGCGAGGCCTTCGAGCTCCTCGCGGAAGGCGACCCGCTCCCACACGCGGTTGCCATAGAAGAGCACGAGCGGTCGGCGGTCGCCGCGGTCGGCCAGCGTGCGCAGCATCGACATCGCCGGTGCGATGCCGATGCCGCCGGCGACGAACGCATAGCCCTGGGCGTCGGGATGATCGTCGATGCTGAACGTGCCATACGGCGCGTCGATCCATGCGGTCTCGCCGACCCGCGTGTCCTTGACCGTCGCCGTGAAGTCGCCGAGCGCCTTGATCGACACTTCGATCCGGTTCGGCTGCTGCGCGCTCGACGCGATCGAAAACGGGTGCTCGCGCATCGCAAACGGCGACGCGCGCAGCGTCAGCCACGCGAACTGCCCGGGCGCGAAGCGCAGCCGCTCGCCGCCGCGCGGCTCCAGCGCGAGCGTCCACACCTGGCCGCGCTCGGGCCGCACTTCGGCCACGGTCCATGGACGCGCGCTCGCCAGCAGCGGCCGCACCAGCCTGACGTGGACGATCAGCGCGACCCAGAAGGCGCCGTACAGCGTCCACAGCCACTGCTTCCATGGCGTATCGAGGAAGCGCCCCGCGCCGTGCAGGTGCCACAGCGCGAGGCCGAACGCGGTAGTGGCGAGCAGCGCATGCATGAAGCGCCAGCCGTCGTACTCGAGTCGGACGCGCTTGCGCACCAGCGCGACCAGAACGACCACGGCGAACAGCACGAGCGCAACGCGGCCGGCGGTCATGTAGGCGGGGGCGCTGGCGGGATCGGCGCTGCCGAGCGCCTCGGGATGCATCAGGCGCAACAGCGCGTAGTGGCCCGCGATCACGGCCAGAGCGAACACCGCGAGGTAGCGGTGGAAGTAGTAGACGATATCGATGCCGAACGGCGCCGTGGCACGCCGGAAGCG
>JAOUJD010000307.1 GCA_029883565.1 Burkholderiaceae bacterium | reverse complement strand
TCGGCCTGCACGTCTACGACGCCCGACTGTTCGTACCGACGGCCGGCTTCGACGCGCAGCGCTTTGCCGAACAACCGTTCGCGCTCGAGCTCACCTATGCCCGCCGCCTGAACGGCCGCGCCATCGCGGAGCGCAGCGAAGCGGAGATCGCACGGCTCGGGATCGGCACCGAGGCGCAGCGCGCGCGCTGGCTGCAGGCCATGCGCGCGCTGTTCCCGGACGTCGACGCGGGACAGCGCCTGGCGGGCGTCCATGTGCCCGGACGGGGAACCGATTTCTATCTGGACGGCCGATCGCTGGGCCGCGTCGACGATCCGGCGTTCGGCGCCGCGTTCTTCGCGATCTGGCTGGATTCGCGCACCAGCGCACCCGATCTGCGCGCCAGCCTGTTGAAGCAGGCGCTGTGACGTGGCGGCTCTGGTGAGCGTCGCCACGACTCCGGCGGCGCCGGCGCAGTCCGGCGTCGTGCCTGCGGCGGGCCTGCTCGCCTACAGCCTGTTCGCGCTGCCGCTGACCATGATGGCGCTGCCGGTGTACGTGCTGGTGCCGCCCTTCTATGCCACGGCGACCGGTCTGGCGCTGTCGACGATCGGCGCCGTACTGCTCGCCACTCGACTGCTCGATGCCGTCGTGGACCCGCTGCTTGGCGCGTGGGTGGACCGCGCACGCGGCGCGTACCTGCGACCGCTCCTCCTCGCCGCACCCGTCCTCGCGCTCGGCTTCGTGCTTCTGTTCCTGCCGCCCGCCGGGATGCAGGCGGCCGCTGCAACAACGTGGCTGGCGACGACGCTGATCGCCGCCAC
Organism: Burkholderiaceae bacterium; assembly: GCA_029883565.1. GTDB lineage: Bacteria > Pseudomonadota > Gammaproteobacteria > Burkholderiales > Burkholderiaceae_F > JAOUJD01. The sequence goes on along the minus strand of JAOUJD010000307.1, from coordinate 2,297 downwards.
GCTGGGGTACTCGCTGGCGACGATCGCATACCAGGCGTGGGGGGCGCGCCTCGCGGACGACGACGCCGGCCGCGCGCGCGTCACCGGCTGGCGCGAAGGCTTCGGTCTCGTCGGCGTGATCCTCGCCGCACTGCTGTCGACGTGGGGCGCTCCCGCCCTGGTGGCCCTGTTCCTCGGCACCTTCGTGGTGGCCGTGGCCGCGCTGGCGCTGCGCGCGCCGAAGCCCGCGCTGACCGCCGCAGTGCCGAACGCGTCGCCGTGGCGCGCGCTGGCCACGCCGCTGGCCGAGCGCCGCTTCCGCTGGCTGCTCGCGATCTTCGTCGCCAACGGCATCGCCGCGGCGGTGCCCGCGTCCCTGGTGCTGTTCTTCATCGCGGACCGCCTGCAGCTCGCCCCGCAGTCCGGCGTGCTGCTCGCGCTGTATTTCCTGAGCGCCGCGTCGAGCATGGCCCTGTGGACGCGGCTGGCGCGGCGCTGGAGCCTGCACGCCGTTTGGCTGGCCGGCATGCTGCTCGCGGTGGCCGCGTTCGTGTGGGCCTACGCACTCGGCGCAGGCGACTTCGTCGCGTTTGCCGTGATCTGCGCGCTGTCCGGCATCGCCCTCGGTGCCGATCTCGCGCTGCCCCCTGCGCTGCTCGCCCGTTCGATCGCCCTGAGTGGCCACACGGGGGCGCACGAGGGCGCCTACTTCGGCCTGTGGAACTTCGCCAACAAGATGAACCTCGCGCTCGCCGCGGGGCTCGCCCTGCCCGCCCTGGAAATGCTCGGCTATGCGCCCGGCGCACGCGATCCGGCGGCGCTCGACGCGCTGGCGTTCGCCTACGCAGTCCTGCCGTGCGTGCTCAAGCTCTGTGCCGCGGCGCTGCTGATCGCGGCGTGGCGCGGCCGCCGCTGCTAGGACACACCAAGGACTTTCCAATGCCCGCCCCGCGCATCGCCCTGCTCACCTCCGCCACTCTCGTCACGCTGCTGTCGCTGGTCCTGCTCGCCGGCTGTGCGGCAGTCGACCCGCAGACCTATCGCAAGGAGCAGCCCGCGCTCGACCTCGCCCGCTACTTCGCCGGCACGCTCGAGGGCCACGGCATGGTGCTCGATCGCGGCGGGCAGGTGCAGCGCCGCTTCGTCGTCACCATCCAGGCATCGTGGAACGGCGATGTCGGCACGCTGGACGAGGACTTCACGTGGTCAGACGGCAAGAAGGAACGCCGTGTGTGGACGCTGCGGCGGGCCAGCGCCGACGGCTCGCGCTGGATCGGGACCGCGCCCGACGTGATCGGCGAAGCGAAGGGCACGGTCGCCGGCAACGCGCTGAACTGGACCTACACGCTCGATCTGGCCACCGACAGCGGCCGCTACAGCATTGCATTCGACGACTGGATGTTCCTGATCGACGAGCGCGTGATGCTGAACCGTGCCGTGATGTCGTTCTACGGGGTGCGCGTCGGCGAAGTGCTGATCTCGTTCCGGAAGCTGCCGTGAGCCTCAATCCGAAGATCGCCGACTGGGCCGGGCAGCGGGTCTGGGTGATCGGGGCCTCGACCGGGATCGGCGCCGCCGTCGCGCGCGAGCTGATCAACCGCAGGGCCCGGGTGGCCCTGTCGGCGCGCACGCGCGAACGGCTCGACGCGATCGCGAAGGGCAACGACGCCGTGGTTGCTCCGCTCGACGTGACCGACGTCGCCTCGGTGCGGGCCGCCGCGGCGGCGGTGCTGTCGGCGCTGGGGCACCTCGACCTGGTGATCGTCGTCGCCGGCACGCACAGCCCGATGCGGGCCGACCGGTTCGACCTCGCCCGCGCCGATCAGCTGCTCGCGGTCAACCTGCACGGGCCGCTGCACTGCCTGGATGCGGTGCTGCCGACCCTGCTCGCGCAGGGCCGGGGCGGCATCGCACTCGTTGCCTCGGTGGCCGGCTACCGCGGCCTGCCCCAGGCCCTGATCTACGGGGCCAGCAAGGCCGCGCTGATCCACCTGGCCGAGGGCCTGTACCTCGACCTGCACCCGCGCGGGCTCGGCGTCTACCTGGTGAACCCGGGATTCGTGGACACGCCGCTCACGCAGCGCAACAAGTTCGCGATGCCGGCGCTGATGACCGCCGAAAAGGCCGCGCGGCGCACCCTGGAGGGCATCGCCGCGGGTCGATTCGAGATCCACTACCCGCGCCGTTTCACGTCCTGGCTCAAGTTGCTGCGTCTGCTGCCCTATTCAGCCTACTTTGCGGCAGTCCGCCGCTTCACCGGGGGGTAGGCATGGCTGAAGACCCGCGCGTGGCGCGCCTGCGCGACTTTTTCGAAACCC
>JAOUJD010000068.1 GCA_029883565.1 Burkholderiaceae bacterium | reverse complement strand
TCGCTCGCGTCGCGCCCAAGGGCAGCGGCGAGCGCCGCACGGGCAAGCGCCGGCGTGTTGTTCCGCGCGGAAAGATGAGCGGCGGCGACCCACTGCAGTCGCGCTCCGTCTAGTTGCCGCAGCAGCGATGCCGCCTGCGCATTTGACAGGTGGCCGCGCGATCCGCCGATGCGCGTCTTCAGGAAGGGCGGGTACGGGCCGGAACGCAGCATGTGCTCGTCGTGATTGCACTCGATCAGCAGGGCATCCACGCGCCGCAGCGCAGCCACGATGACGCTGGTGGCGTCGCCCGCATCGGTCAGCAGCCCGAGCCAGCGGTCGCCATCGCCGAACACGAACTGCAACGGCTCGGCGGCGTCATGGGGCACCTCGTACGGATCGATGGCCAGCGGTCCCAGGTCCTGCCGGACGCCGGACACCAGTCCGCGCCAGTCGACGCCGGCGTCGGTGAGTCCGCCTGCGCGCGCGGTACCCTCGGAACAGTAAACGGGGATGCCGGCCTTGCACGCGAAGCGCGCGACTCCGCCGACGTGGTCGCTGTGCTCGTGCGTCACGATCACCGCCTGGATATCGTGCACTGACAGGCCGGCGCGGCCGAGCCGGCGGCCTAGCTGGCGCAGGTTGAACCCATTGTCGACGAGCACGCGCGTGACGGACCTGCCGTCACGCGCCTCGACCACGAGCGCGTTGCCACTGCTGCCGGAGCCCAGGCTGCACGTGCGCAGCACCGGCGCGCGCTCCTAGCGCAGCTGGTCGCTGAGGAGCGTGAGGATCCGGTCGCCCGTCGGCGAGCGCTCAGCCTTGCCCTCGGCGTTCTGGACCGTCACCACGGTCTGGTTACCCCCCTGCCCGCTCGCGAGGACGACGCGGAACTGAGGCGCCTGGATCGGCTTCTCGCTGGAGAACATCTTCGAGAAGAAGCCCTGCTCCGACTTCGCCTTGGCCTCGTACTCGGGATCGAGGTAGCGGACGAAGTAGATCCCCTTCGTCCGGTCGCGGTCCTCGACCGTGAAGGCGCCGCGGTCGAGCGCGAGGCCGACGCGGCGCCAGGCCCGATCGAAACCTTCATCGATTTCCAGGCGCTCGCCGCGGCCATCGCTCCCGCGCACGACCCGCGCGTTCTGCGGCGTGGCGGCCGGAGCGGTCGTCGCGGCCGCGGTCGCGGCGGCAGCACCGGCTGCGGCAGGCGTCGCAGGCGCAGCGGCCGTCGCCGTCGGTCTGGCGGCCGCGGCATCGAAACGCAGCAGCAGTTTCTGCAGCATCTCTGCTTCGAGTTCCGGGTCGGAGGGGCGCGGCTGCCACTTCGTCTGGTCCATCGCGCTCGTCGTGAACACCTCGACCATGCCGCGGTGGCTGATGTAGACCTCCGACGTGCCCTGCGCCGTCCGCTCGAGCCGGGCGCGGTACTTGTCCTGCTCTCCGGTGGAATAGATGGAATCGAGCGCTTTGCCGAGTGTGCGGCGGATGATGTCCTGAGGCAGTTTCGCCTTGTTCTCGGCCCAGGCCGTTTCAAGGACGCCGACGGATGCATCGGACTTCTCGACCTGCAGCCCGACTGACGGCCAGAACTCGACGAGCACCGGCCACACGCGCTCGGGCGGAAGATTGACGGCTAGCCAGCGCTGGTTGCCATCACGTTCAATCTTCGCCACAACGCCGCCGGGCACGACCGTCGAGGTCGCGGCTGCAGCCGGCGTGGCCGCCCCTGCGGTCGGCCGTCCGGACTGGGCCGCGCCCTGTCCGGAAGCGGTGATCGTCTGCGGACGGTCGGGCACCACGAACCGGTCGTCGCGGGGCAGCTGCGACAGGTCGGGCGGCACCTCGAGCGACGTCGAGCGCGTCTGCGCACTTTCGTAGACGGCCTTGTTCGACCCGAACAAGTCCCCTGTCCAGGTGCAGCCGGACAGGCAAGAGGCTCCGACAACGGCCAGAACGCGCAACCGGGTGAAGCGATCCTTCATCACGACTCCTACTGCGGGCTAGACCAGCCCGGCTTCCTTCATTGCGCCCAGGACGACCGCTTCGTTTGCCGTTGTCAGCGGCACGAGCGGAAGGCGGATGCCGCCGTGAATGCGGCCCATCTTCGCGAGTGCCCATTTGACGGGGATCGGATTCGGCTCGACGAACAACTTGAAGTGAACCGGCAGCAACTGGTTGTTGATCGTCCGCGCCCTGGCGAAATCGCCCTTCAGCACGGCGCGGCACATTTCACTCATCAGCCGCGGGGCGATGTTGGCCGTGACCGAGATCACGCCGTGCCCTCCCAGCAGCATCAGCGCGAGCGCGGTGTCATCGTTGCCGCTGTACAGGGCGAAGGTCGATGGCGCGCGCTTCAGTACTTCCGCCGCCCGCCCCATGTCGCTCGTCGCGTCCTTCAGTCCGATGATGCCCGGCACCTGCGCGAGCCGCAGCGTCGTCTCGGTGCCGAGGTCGGCCACCGTTCGCCCTGGGACGTTGTAGAGGATCATCGGCAGGTCGACCCGCTCGGCGATCGTGCGGAAGTGCCGGTACAGGCCTTCCTGCGTCGGCTTGTTGTAGTACGGAACAACCTGCAGGGTGGCATTCGCGCCGACCTTGCGCGCATGCTCGGTCAGCTCGATCGCTTCCGAAGTGGAATTGCCACCGGTGCCCGCAACCACCGGGACCCTGCCTCTGGCAGTCTCGACCGCGACCCGGATCAGTTCCCCGTGCTCCTGCGGGTTCACCGTCGGCGACTCTCCCGTGGTGCCAACCGCGACGATGGCATTGGTGCCTTCGGCGATGTGCCAGTCGATCAGCCTGCGGTATGCGTCGAGGTCGAGCCTGCCGTCGTCGTGCATCGGCGTGACGACAGCAACGATGCTGCCCTTGATCATGATGGTCGTGTTCTCCCTGCGAAGGGCGCGATTCTACAGCCGCAACGCGCCTAGGACGGCTGCAGCGCGGCCTGCTGCGCCGGAACCGGCTCCGCCGGCGCAACGCCGAGGGCCGCCAGTCGCTGGACCATCGCGGGGCGCGGCCGCTCGACGTATCCGTCCTCGAACGCGATCACGCGCAGTCCGGTCGCCAGCGTATCGAGCAGTTCGCGCGGCGCCAGCAGGAAGTCCGGATTGCCCGGCTTGCCGAAGGCGGCGTTGCCGAGAGCGAAGGTTTCGTACAGCAGCAGCCCGCGCGGCGCCAATGCCGCCCGCAGAAACGGAAACAGCGGCCGGTGCAGGTAGTTGGTGACGACGATGGCGTCGAAGCGCGCATCGGCCAGCGGCCAGGTGCCCGATTCGAGGTCGGCGACCAGCAACTCGACCCCCGGGTGCTGCCGCAGCGCCTGTTCCAGCCGGGGTTCGCGGTCGACGGCAACCACCCGGCAACCCCGCTCGACGAACAGGCGCGTGTGGCGACCGGCACCGCAGGCCAGGTCCAGGACCTTCGCCCCCGCGGCCACGAGGGGCGCGAAGCGCCGTATCCAGTCCGACGGGATCTCGCCCACGTGCGCCGACATCGACGATTCAGCCGTGGGGCAGCCCCATCGCCTCGCGCACTTCGCGCATCGTCTCGCCGGCGAGTTCGCGCGCGCGGTCGCAGCCGTCAGCGATGATGTTACGCACGAGCGTGGGATCCTCGAGGTAGCGCTGGCGCGCTCGCGCATCGGCGCCAGCTCCCGCACCACCGCGTCGATCACGGGCTGCTTGCAGTCGAGGCAGCCGATGCCGGCACTGCGGCAGCCCGTCTGCACCCACTCCCGCGTCGCCTCGTCGGAGTACACCTTGTGCAACTGCCATACGGGACAGCGCTCCGGCTCGCCCTTGTCCGTGCGCCGCACGCGGGCGGGATCGGTCGGCATCGTGCGGATCTTCTTCGTGATCGACTCCGGGTCCTCGCGCAGCGTGATCGCGTTGTCGTAGCTCTTCGACATCTTCTGCCCGTCGAGGCCGGGCATCTTCGACGCTTCCGTCAGCAGCGCGTCCGGCTCCACCAGGATGATGCGGCGTGCTCCTTCGGCGTACCCGAACAGCCGCTCGCGATCGGCCATCGACAGGCTGCCGGCTTCGTCGATCAGCGCGCGCGCCTGCTCGAGCGCGTCCACTTCGCCGTGCTCCTGGTAGCGGGTGCGCAGTTCGACATAACGCTTCGCGCGCCGCGCGCCGAGCTTCTTCACGGCGGCACGAGCCTTGTCCTCGAAACCGGTTTCGGATCCGAACAGGTGATTGAAGCGGCGCGCGATTTCCCGCGTCATCTCGATGTGCGGCACCTGGTCCTCGCCCACCGGCACCATGGTGGCGCGGTAGATCAGGATGTCGGCGGCCTGCAGCAGCGGATAGCCGAGGAAGCCGTAGGTGGCGAGATCGCGGTCGTTGAGCTTCTCCTGCTGGTCCTTGTAGGTCGGCACCCGCTCGAGCCAGCCCAGCGGCGTGGCCATCGACAGCAGCAGGAACAGCTCCGCGTGCTCCGGGACGCGCGACTGGATGAACAGCGTCGCCTGCGAGGGATCGACGCCGGCCGCAAGCCAGTCGATCACCATGTCCCAGGTGTTGCCCTCGATCGTCTCCGTCTCCGAATAGTGGGTCGTCAGCGCATGCCAGTCCGCGACGAAGAACAGGCACGGGTGCTCGCTCTGCAGGCGAACCCAGTTCTTCAGCACGCCGTGGTAGTGGCCGAGGTGCAGCGCGCCGGTCGGGCGCATTCCAGACAGGACGCGATCGGGGAACATGGTCACAGGAAGAGGCTGACGACGGCGGCACCGAGATCGTGCAGCGGCCGCAGCAGGAACGACAAGGCGCCGGTGAACATCAGCACCAGCAGGATGATCAGACCGTACGGCTCGATCCGCGAATAGGCAATCGACGCCCGGGTCGGCAGCAGTCCACTGACGACGCGGCCGCCGTCGAGCGGCGGGATCGGCAGCAGGTTCAACGCCATGAAGATCAGGTTGACGCTGATCCCGGCCCGGGCCACCAGCCAGAAGAAAGGCTCCTGGACGTTGGCCGCCGCCAGGACGCGATAAATCAACGCCCACACGATGGCCATCAGCAGGTTGGCCGCGGGCCCTGCCGCAGCGACCCAGATCATGTCGCGCTTCGGCCGGCGCAGGCTGCCCCAGTCCACGGGCACCGGCTTCGCCCACCCGAACATGAAACCGGTCATCAGGACCATCGCGAGCGGGATCACGATCGTTCCGAGCGGATCGATGTGCTTGACCGGGTTGAGCGTCACGCGCCCGAGCACATAGGCCGTGTTGTCCCCGAACATCCGGGCCACGTAGCCGTGGGCCGCCTCGTGCACAGTGATCGCGAACAGCACGGGGATCGCATAGACCGCGATCTCCTGTATGACGTTGTCCATTGAATCCAGTCTATCAGCGTGTCGTGCGCGCCCGTTACAGGCCGATCGCCTCGACCGCTCCCTTGCCCTGCCGCACCAGCACGGCCTCCGCACCCGTGAGGTCGACGATCGTCGTGGGTTCGATCCCGCAGGCGCCCGCATCGAGGACAAAGTCGATCTGGTAATCGAGGCGCTCGAGGATGTCCTGCGGGTCGTTCAACGGCATCTCGTCGCCGGGCAGCTGCAGCGTCGTGGTCAGCAGCGGCTGGCCCAGCACGTCGAGCAACCCGGCGGCGACGCGGTGGTCCGGCACCCTCAGGCCGATGGTCTTGCGCGACGGATGCGACAACCGCCGCGGCACTTCCCGCGTGGCCTCGAGAATGAACGTGTACGGACCCGGGGTGGCGTTCTTCAGGAGCCGGTACTGCCGATTGTCGACCTTGGCGTACAGCCCGATGTCCGACAGATCGCGGCACATCAGCGTCAGCAGGTGGCGTTCGTCGATGCGGCGGATCTGCCGCAGGCGATCGACCGCCGCCTTGTCGTCGAGGTGGCAGGCAAGCGCGTAGCAGGAATCCGTCGGGATCGCACCGATGCCGCCGTGATCGAGAATCTGCGCGGCCTGGCGCAGCGCGCGGACCTGCGGATCGACCGGATGAACGGTGAAGAGGTGTGCCATTCAGACGAAGCGATGCCACACCGGAAGCAGGTCCCGCGGCAGGCGCGCGACGCGTCCCAGCTCGACGTTCTCCGCTTCGCCAGGTCCGTGGAAGTCGCTGCCCCCTGAGGCCTCGAATCCGAACTCGCGCGCCAGTTCGGCGAAACGCATCATTTCGCGCTCGGAATGATTGCTCGTCGCCACTTCGATCCCGGTTCCGCCAAACGCCCTGAACTCGTCGAGCAGTTCATGCAATGCCAGGGACGTGATCCGGTAGCGACCCGGATGCGCCACGATCGCCACGCCGCCGGCGTCGCGGATCATCAGCACCGCGTCGCCCAGGGCGGCCCAGGCATGGGGAACGTAGCCGGGCTTGCCTTCCACGAGGAAGCGCGTGAAGACATCGCGCACGTCGCGGCAGTGGCCGGTGTCGACCAGGTAGCGGGCGAAATGGGTGCGGGCAATCATCTGCGGATTGCCCGCATACGCCAGCGCCCCCTCGTACGCCCCCTCGATGCCGGCCCGCGCCAGCTGCTCGCCCATTTCCTGCGCGCGCAGGATGCGGCCGGAACGGACTTTCGCGAGCTGCCCTTCGAGGATGCCGTTCTTGTAGTCGACGCCCAGGCCGAGGACGTGGATCGTCGTGCCGCCCCACGTGACCGACACCTCGACGCCCGGAACGAACGGCAGGCCGAGGCGCCGTGCGGCAGCCTCCGCATCCGCCAGGCCCAGGACTTCGTCGTGATCCGTCAGGGCGAACAGTTCCACGCCCTGGCTGGCGGCGCGTTCGACCAGCTGCTCCGGCAGCAGCGTGCCGTCGGAAACACTGGAATGGGAGTGGAGGTCGGCGCGCAGCGCCAGCAACCGGTCGCGCGTGTCGGATAGCATTGGCCGGATTTTACCGGGCCACGGGCAGCCTCACCTGCGACGGGCCAGAAAGTCGGCAATCAGGCGGGCCACGGCGTCGGGCTGGTCGTGATGAAGCATGTGCCCTGCTCCCTTGATCGTCGCCTGCTCCACACCGGGCACCGCGCCGAAACGACGCGCCAGTTCGACCTGGGCGCGCTCCCTGTCGCCCGCGACGTGCTTCAGGACGTCCGACTCCGTTCCAAGCACCATCAGGGCCGGGCAGCGGATCGCCCTCCAGCAGGCCATGGCCTCCTCGATCCGGTACAGCATCGGATTGACGATGCGATGGGCGGGATCGCCGGCCACCCTGAAGCGGCCCGCGCCGTCCGGCTCGGCCCAGTGCCGGGCGAGAAACGCCGCCCGGTCGGGCAGCAGGCGGGGGTTGTTCTGCCGCAGGCGCTTCGCCACCTCGTCCAGGTCGGCGTAGTCGCGCAGCGAGGCGCCTGCCTTCAGTTCGTCCAGCCACTGACCGAAGCGACGCGGCGCCTGCTCGGCGGACGAGGCATGAAGTCCGACTCCTTCGAGGTTGACCAGGCAGTCCACGCGCGCCGGACGAACACCCGCATAGAGCATCGCCACGTTGCCGCCCATGCTGTGGCCGACGAGACGCACCGGCGCGTCCGCCTGGACGGCATCGAGGATGTACTCGAGATCCGCGATGTAGTCCGGGAACCAGTAGCAGTCGCCGGGCGTGCGCTCGGACAGGCCGAAGCCGCGCCAGTCGGGCGCGATCACGTGCCAGTCGGCGTCGAGCGCGTCGACCACGAACTGGAACGAGGCCGAGACATCCATCCAGCCATGCAGCATCACGAGGCGCCGCGCGGCAGGGGCGTCGGCCGGTCCCCACTCGCGCAGGTGGTAGCGCAATCCGCGGATCGTCGCGTAGCGGGAGCGGGAGGACCGGTGCGAATCCACGTTTGCGCAGGGTGATGCCTTCGGCGATTATAGGGAGCGAACTCTCAGGATCGGCGGGGACACGATGCGCGACCAGTACCGCTCGCTGTACGACAACTTTCGCTGGCACGTGCCGCGCGAGTTCAACATCGCCGACGTGTGCTGCCGCCGCTGGTCGCAGGAGACTTCGCGCATCGCCGTGCACTATGAGGACGAGAACGGCCGGCCGGCGTCCTACACCTATGCGGCCCTGCAGTCGGACGCGAACCGGCTGTCGAACGCACTGCGTCATTTCGGTGTGCGCCGCGGCGACCGGGTCGCGATCGTGCTGCCGCAGAGCCCGGAGACGGCCGTGGCGCACGTGGCGATCTACCAGATGGGCGCGGTCGCCATGCCGCTGTCGCTCCTGTTCGGACCCGATGCGCTCGAGTACCGGCTGCAGGACAGCGAAGCGGTGGTCGCCATCGTCGACGCCGCCGCGTTGCCGGCGATCGCGTCGATCCGCGGCCACTGCCCCGCGCTCAGGCAACTTATCGTGGTCGGCGCCAGCGGCGGCGAAGGGCACGAGTGGAGCGCACTGCTGGCGAAGGCCAGCGACGCGTTCGGGCTGGTGAGCACGGCCGCGGAAGAGGCCGCCCTGCTGATCTACACCAGCGGCACGACCGGTCCCCCCAAGGGGGCGTTGATGCCGCATCGCGCGCTGATCGGCAACCTGCCCGGCTTCGTCGCCTCGCAGGACTGGTTCCCGCAGAAGGACGACGTGTTCTGGTCGCCGGCCGACTGGGCATGGACCGGCGGACTGATGGACGCGCTGCTGCCCACGATGTACTTCGGGTTTCCGATCATCGGAACGCGCGGTCGGTTCTCGCCTGAGCGGGCGTTCGAGCTGATGGAGCGCTACGGCGTCACCAGCACCTTCCTGTTCCCGACGGCCCTGAAGATGATGATGAAGATGAGCGGAGAGCCGCGCGCGCGTTACCGGCTGAAGCTGCGCTCCATGATGAGCGCCGGGGAAGCCGTCGGCGCCACCGTCTTCGCCTGGTGCAGGCAATCGCTGGGCATCACGGTGAACGAGATGTTCGGACAGACCGAGATGAACTACATCGTCGGCAACTCGCACACCCGGTGGCCGGCGCGGCCGGGCAGCATGGGACGGCCCTATCCGGGGCATCGCGTCGCGGTGATCGACGAGGGGGGCAACGAGGTTCCCGCAGGCACCATCGGCGAAGTGGCGATCCACCGTCGCGACATCCACGGCGACCTCGATCCGATCTTCTTCCTCGAGTACTGGCGCAATCCGACGGCGACGCGCAACAAGTTCACCGGCGACTGGTCGCGCACGGGCGACCTCGCGAGCGCGGACGAGAACGGCTATCTCTGGTACCAGGGCCGTGCCGACGACGTCTTCAAGGCGGCCGGGTACCGGATCGGCCCGAGCGAGATCGAGAACTGCCTGGTGAAGCACCGGGCCGTCGCGAATGTCGCCGTGGTGCCCAAGCCGGACGCGGAGCGGGGCGCGGTGGTCAAGGCGTTCGTCGTCCTCGCCGCCGGCTATGTAAGCTCGCCGGCGCTGGTCGAGGAACTGCAGAAGCACGTGCGGGGGCAACTGGCACCGTACGAGTACCCCAAGGAAATCGAGTTCATCGCCGAACTGCCGATGACAACCACCGGCAAGGTCCAGCGCAGGGTCCTGCGCGACCTCGAAGCCAGGCGCGCGGCAGGCGCCGACGAAGAAAGGTAACCGCCATGCGCCTTGTCCGCGAAGATTCTCTGCTCCTGGTCATCGACATCCAGCGCAAGCTGGCACCGGCCATCCAGCACCATGAGCGGATCACGTCGCGCACCGAGGCCTTGGTGACCGCGGCCGAACTGTTCGGCATTCCGAAGCTGATCACCGAGCACTGCCCGCAGCAGATCGGCGCGCTGGTCGAGCCTCTGCGCAGTCGGTTCGGCCCATCGGAGATTTTCGAGAAGACCGCCTTTGCGGCGACCGACCATCCGGAGTTCGTCGATCGGGTCCGCGCCAGCGGCCGTCGCCAGGTCGTGATGACGGGCATGGAGGCGCACGTGTGCGTGATGCAGGCGGCCCTCGGCCTGCTGCGCGAAGGGCTCGAGGTGTGCATCGCCGCCGACGCCGTTGGATCGAGGCCCGCTGCGGATCTCGACCGGCAACTCGCCCTGGCCCGCATGGCGCAGGCCGGGTGCCTGGTGGCCGGCACCGAGACCGTGCTGTTCGAATGGACGCGCTACGCGACGGACGAGCGGTTCCGCTCGATCCTGGCGCTGGTCAAGGGGTTCTAGGCGGCGCTGCGTCGCCTTCGCCCACCATCATCTTGCCGGTCGCGGCAGCGACGAGTTCCCCGCGCTGGTTGCGCGCTTCGCACTCGGCGGTGACGATCCCGGCGCCCAGCGCCGGCTTCGGGGCGACCTCGACCACGCGCCAGACGATCCGCAGGACGTCACCCGCCCGCACCGGGGCGAGAAACCGGCAATTGTGTTCGAGGTAGCCCACCGCGGTGCCAGCGACCAGGTTGCCGAACGGCGCGCTCATCAGGGCGGAGGTGATGACCCCGTGCAGGACCGTCCCTCCGAAGCGCGACCGCGCCGCGAAATCGGGGTCCACGTGAAGCGGGTTGTAGTCGTCGATCAGGCGCGCACCCTCGGCGAGGTGGTCCGCCGTGATCGCGACCTCGGTACCAAAAGTGTCACCCGGCGAGAATTCTGAAAGGCGGCGGCCCTTGTAGGGCGGGTGCGCGCGCTCGACGCGCAGGAACGCCGTCACGCGCCGTTGCGCGGACCGGGCAGCGTCGGCAGGCGAATCCCGCGCGGCGGCTGCGTGCGAACTGCCGCATTGGCGATCGCCGCCTCGAGAATGCGTTCGCGCTCGTCGGGCGAGGCGTCGATCAGGCGGGTGACGAAGGCATGCGGGACCTCGCGGTAACGTCGCCGGTCCGGTCGGTAATGCACCTCGCGCCAACCCATCTTGGCGAGCCAGCGCCACAGCGACTCGGACATGCCGGCCTGCACGCTCATCCGGACGTCGCCCCAGACGATGCGCGCCCCCACGGCAGGCTTCGGCCCGGCCGGCGGAAGGAAGCGTTCGCGCCGGACCCGGAACATGGTCCGGACCTGATCGCGTACCTGGGTGAGTATGTCCAAAGGATGATCTCCGATCAGGGACGACTGTAGCCGCCCCGAACCGGAGGTGAATACCCCGAATCCGCTAAGTTTTCGGCTGATGCGCCTAGGACGCCACGCGCTCCGCAGGGGTGCGCTGGGGGACCACCACGCGGGTGCTGGCGCTGTTCGCCGCCTGTCGGATGGCCGCGAGCAGCACCCTTTCGCGCTCTTCGACGGCGCAGTCGAACAGGCGGGTGACGAGCGAAGTGGGCAGCGGCTTGAAGCTGAGCCGGTTTTCGCGCGGGTGCAGTTCGCGCCAGCCGAGGACCACCAGCCAGCGCCACAACTCGTCGCTCATCCCGGCCTGCACCGTCATCCGGAGCCCGGCACAGCACAAGGTCGAGCCGATGGCGGGCTTGGACGATTCCCGCCTGCGGACGTCCTCCCGTCGTTTCCACAGCAGTTCACTGACGGGCGTGCTCAAGAACGTCGCGAAATTCATTGCGCCTCCATGCGATGCGTCGCACTGTAGCCAGCGCCCTCGTGGGAATCGATCCCACGAGCGAGCGATCACGCGGTTGAGCTAGTCCTTTTGCGAGGAGACGCGATCAAGGCTGGAGGGAACGAAGCTCGTCTTCGTCAAAGCCGGCGGCGCGCCGGGCGTCCAGATTGAAGGGTCCGCGCAGGCGGGGCGCGGCGTAGCGGGTCGCCAGTTCCAGATCGGCGGCGCGGGCATCGAGGCCGCGTTCGCCACAGAGGAAACGGAACCAGCGATTGCCGATCGCGACGTGCCCGATCTCGTCGCGCAGGATGACATCGATCACGGCCGCCGAATCGGCGTCCCCGGCTCCGGCCAGCTTGGCGCGAATCGCGGGCGAGGCATCGAGGCCGCGTGCCTCCAGCGTGCGCGGTACGAGAGCCATCCGGGCAAGCGCGTCGCCGGCGGTCTTTTCCGCCATCTCCCACAGACCGTTGTGGGCGTCGAAGTCGCCGTAGCTAAAGCCCAACGCTCGCAGCCGCCCTTCGAGCAGCGTGAAGTGCGACGCTTCCTCGTCCGCGACGTGCAGCCAGTCCTCGTAGAAGGACGACGGAAGTCCGGCGAACCGCCAGATCGCGTCGAGGGCAAGATTGATGGCATTGAATTCGATGTGCGCCAGAGCGTGCAGCAAGGCAGCGCGACCCTCGGGCGTGGTGACCGGGCGCCGCGGCAACTCGCCGGGACGGACGAGCCTTGGACGGCGCGGACGGCCCGGAATGCCTGGTGGCGGGGTCAGCTGCAGCGCTGGATCCAGCGGCAGCGCCGCGGACGCGAGCGCGTGGACGGCCGTCACCTTGGACCCGGCCTGTTCGATCGAGAGGGCGGCAAGCGCGCCAGCGCGCAGCTCGGAAGGATGCATTGCCCGATGATTGCAGAAAGCGAGGTGTGCGCGCTCCCGGCGCGGGCGCGCCTGATGGACTACGCCACCTGGCGATCCACCGCCTCGAGTTCAGCGCCGACCCGGTCACGCGCTTCCCGCACGTGATCCCCGATCAGACGGGCGGCCGCTTTCCGGTCACCCGCTTCGATGGCATCGAGGATGGCTTCGTGC
>JAOUJD010000067.1 GCA_029883565.1 Burkholderiaceae bacterium | reverse complement strand
CGCCGGCGCAATCCCCAACCTCATCGCCGGCCTCATCGAGACCGAAACGTGGCGCAATGCCGCGACTTTCCTGCTCGGCGCGCTGCTGCTCGGGCTCGGAGTCTGGGCCTATGCCGGGGTGCGCTCGTCGCTCGGCGAGGCGCGCGGCGTCAGCCTGGAGGCATTGCTCGGTACGGCCGTCAAGGGCCTCGACGTCTGGGTCGGCGAGCACATGACGGAGGCGATGCGCGTCGCGCGCGATCCGGATGTCGTTGCGAGGGCAACGCGCCTCGCCGCTGGTCGCCGAGGTCCCGATGACGTCGTTGGCCGCTGCACCGAGGAGGCAGAGGAGCTCGGGGCCCGGGTCCAGTCGTCGCTGGTGACCAACGACGTCGTCGCATTCCGCATCGTCGACCGCCTGGGTGTGGTTCTGTCGTCCAAGTATCCATTTCGCTGCGGGCAGCGGCTTCGCGCCGCGCCGTTTCGGCAGCGGCTCGATCTCGCGATGGACGGCGCACCGCAGTTCGTGCGGCCGTACCCCGAGACCGAGCTGTCGGTGCGTGGACGAGATGGCGCCGCGCGCCCCGTGGCGTGGTTCGTGGTGCCCATTCGCACGGGCAGTGGCGCGCCGGTGGCGGCGCTCGCGATGGGAGTGGAAACCGACCGCGAGATGGAGAACATCTTTTCGGCGGCGCGCCCGGGGGCCACGGCGGAGGTGTACGCGTTCGGTGACGACGGACTGCTTCTGACTTCCAGCCGCTTTGCGGATGAACTCGTTGCCGCGGGCGTGCTCTCGGCCGGCAATGCCGGTGGGGGCGCTTTCCAGGTGCAGGTACGCGACCCGGGCGGGGAGCTCGGACACGGCCACGCCCCCAAGCTCGAGCCGGCCGCGCGCCCGTTCACGCAGGCGGCCGCGCTCGCCGTCGCGGCCCGCGGCAAGAAGACGGACTTCGAGCGTCACGGAGTGGTGACGACGCCTTACCGGGACTACCGCGGGGTGGAGGTGATCGGCGCGTGGCGCTGGCTGCCGGCTTATGACGTTGCCGTCGTCGCGGAGATCTCCGCGGACGAGGCCTTCGCCCCGCTGCGCTACCTGTCGATCAGCTTCGCCGTCGTCGGCGGCATTACGGCGCTGACGCTCGTCGCCGCTTTCATGTCCGCCTTCCTCCTGAGCCGCCTGAGCCGGCAGTTCGGCCGCGCGCAGAGGCTCGGCGCCTACACGCTGGAGCGCAAGGTGAGCGAGGGCGGGATGGCGACGATCTACCTTGCCCGGCACGCCCTGCTGAAGCGGCCCACCGCGATCAAGATCCTGAAGAAGCACGTGGCGACGGATGAGTTCGTGCACCGCTTCGAGCGCGAGGTGCAGCTTGCGAGCCAGTTGCTGCATCCGAACACGGTGGAGATCTACGACTTCGGGCGCACGGGCGAGGGCCAGCCCTACTACGTCATGGAGTACCTGGATGGGGTGACGCTGTCCGAACTGGTCGAGCATTCGGGCCGCGTGCCGCCGGGTCGAGCGATCCACATCCTGCGGCAGGTGGCCGCCGCGCTGCGCGAAGCGCATATGCAGGGCATGGTTCATCGCGACGTGAAGCCGGAGAACGTGATGCTGTGCCGACGCGGCGAGGACGACGTCGTGAAGCTGCTCGACTTCGGACTGGTGAAGAACCTGGAGCGCGCGGATACGCGCGACATCACCAAGCAGCTCAAGATCGTCGGCACCCCGCGCTACATGGCCCCCGAGCGCTTGTTGAACCCCTCCGATGCCGACGCGCGCTCCGACATCTATGCGCTGGGTGCCGTGGCGTACTTCCTGCTCACCGGCAAGCCGATCTTCGACGGCGACGACAGCCTCGCGATCAGCAACCAGGTGCTGCATACTCCGGCGCCGCGCGTGTCGGCGAGCGGCGCGCAGGTTCCGGACGGACTCGACGCGCTGATTGCCGCGTGCCTCGAGAAGGATCGTGCCCGCCGTCCACAGAATGCGGAGGCGGTCGTCGAAATGCTGGATCGCCTCGCGAGCCGCCTGGCCTGGACCCAGGTCGACGCGGCGGCGTGGTGGAGCGAATACCGCCGGACCCGTCGGAAGCGGCCAGCGGCCGAAGTCGAGCCCGCCGATGAAATGGAGGCGCCATGACCGACACTGCCGCCGCGACCCAGTCCGACGCTGGCAGCGCACCCACCATCGACGTCGTCTCCGACGTCGTCTGCCCCTGGTGCTACATCGGCAAGCGTCGGCTCGAAGCGGCGCTCGCGTCGCGCGACGAACCGCCGCCACTGGTCCGCTGGCACCCATTCCAGTTGAACCCCGACCTTCCGGCCGGCGGCATTGATCGGAAGTCGTACCTCGAAGACAAGTTCGGCGGGCCGGATGGCGCGCGGACGGTCTATGCGCGCGTGGAGGAGGCAGGTCGCGAAGTCGGGATTCCGTTCGATTTCGAGCGGATCCGGCGGCAGCCGAACACGAGCGATGCGCATCGACTGATCGCGTGGGCGCAGGCGATCGACCTCGCGCGGGCGGATGGGTTGGTCGAGCGCCTGTTCAAGGCCTACTTCATCGAAGGCGTGGACATCGGCGATGTCGAGCAGCTCGCGCACCTGGCCGCCGAGGTCGGGTACGACGCCGAAGCGGCGCGCGCCCACCTCGGCTCCGATGCCGGGCGGGCCGAGGTGGCGGCGGCCGACCAGCGCACGAAGTCGATGGGGATCGGCGGCGTGCCGTTCTTCATCTTCAACCATCGGCTCGCGGTGTCCGGCGCGCAGCCGCCGCATGTCCTGCTCGAAGCGATGACGCAGGCGGCGGGCGCCTGACCTCTTCGACGTCGCGTCGCGATCAAGCGCGCGAAAGGCGGGTCTTTTGCAGCTTGACGCGGCTCCCGGCGGCCGCGAAGAATGCGTTCATGTCCTCCCCACCCAGGCTAGCGGCGTCTGCCGCACTACGACGCGCGCGCCAGGCGTGGCAGATGCAGTACCGCGATTCGGCCGGATCGCTCGCGCTGGCCGAGCGGGCGCTGGCGGGCGCTCTCGCGGGGCGGGATGCCGAGGCCGAAGGCTGGGCCCGCCTCGCGCTCGGACACTACCGGATGCGCTACGCCACCCCGTCGGAGGCGCTGGTCGAGCTGGAAGCGGCCGAGCGCTGCTTCGTCCAGAGCGGCGACCGGCGTGGCGAAATCATCGCCCTGGTCGGTCAGGCCCGTTGTCATTGGCGTCTCGGGCGCGTGCGCGAGCCGTTGAGCCAGATGATGGCCCTGCGCAACGAGGCGATGCAACTGCTGAACCGCGAAGAGCGCAGCATGATGCTGAACGTGATCGCCGGCTGCTATTCGTCGCGCGGCGACTCGCCGGAGGCCTTTGCGTACCTTTACCAGGCACTGCGCGAATCCCGCGGGGGCCGCAGCCATGGCTTCGACGTGGTGCTCTACTGCAACCTTGCCCATGAATTGCTGCAACTCGGCGACTACTACGAGGCGCTCAACTACATCAACGAGGGCATCGAGCGCTGTACCCGCATGGCCAACGATCACTTGCTGGCCGTGCTGCTCCTCAATCGCGTGCTCTGCCTGACCGACCTGGATCTCAGGGCGGAGGCGATGACCGATGTCTCCCGGCTCAGCGCGCTCTTCGAGCGGACCGGGGGGCGGGGTGGCCGGGTGGAGGCGCTGGCCGCAATGGCGCTCACCGCATTGCGCGCGGACCGGGCCGACGAAGCCAACCGCCTGATCGCGCTTGCCGATGGCGAGCGCGGTCCGACGACTCCCGCCGAGGATCGGGTCGCCTTGGTCGTGGCGCGGGCGGAACTGCTGCGCGTCCGCGGCGATCAGGCGGCGGCCGTGGCCGTCCTCGATGCCGCCGAGCCGCTGCCGATCGAGGGCCTGACGTTGCGTATCCGCTGCCTTTTCTTCCAGACGCGCGCGGCTGTGCACGAAGGGCGGGGTGACGCGGAGCGCGCGCTCGCGGACCTGCGTCGCTGGCAATCCCTGCACCAGGACCGGGCCCTGATGGCATCCAAGGGACGCTACCAGGCCGCGTCGCTGCAGACCGAACTGCTGCGCTTGCAGCAGCAACGCGACGAGATCGAGGCCCAGCGCCGCGCCAGCGAACGCGCCAAGGCGGAGCTGGAGGCAATCAACGGCCAGCTGTCGCAGAAGGTGCGCGAAGTCGAGGCGCTGCAGGCCGCGCTGCGCGACCAGGCCGCGCGCGACTTCCTGACGGGGCTCTTCAACCGCCGGCACCTGAGCGAGGTGCTGACACCCATGCTGGCTCTAGCGCAGCGGCACCGGGATCCGCTCGCGCTTGCGGTGATCGATCTGGATCACTTCAAGGAGGTCAACGATCGATTTGGCCATTCCGCAGGTGATCGCGTGCTGGCCGGCTTCGGCCAGCTGCTGCGCACCCGGCTGCGGCGCAGCGATATCGCCTGCCGCTACGGCGGTGAGGAGTTCTGCGTCCTGATGCCCCGCACCTCGGCGGCCGCGGCACAGGCGAAACTGGAGCAGTTGCTGAGGGCGTGGCGAGCGACGCGCTTCGACCTCGGCACCGGCGTTCTGGTGGGGGCCAGCTTCTCGGTCGGCATCGCCGACTCGTTGACGACGCCGGGTTCCACCGAGGTGTTGCTGAACGCGGCCGACGATTGCGCGCTGCGGGCCAAGCGCCTGGGCCGCGGGCGGATCGTCCTGCACGGCGCGCAACTGGACGAGCGGCCCGCGGTCACTCCCTGAGGCGCGGGTCGGCCGCGCTGCGCCTTTCCGCCCACCAGCGTTCGAATTCCTCGCGCCGCGGAATGCTCGCGCGCCCTCCGAATCGGGTGCACTTGAGCGCGGCGACCGCCGAGGCGAACTCGATGGCTGTCTCGGTCGTGCGGCCTTCGGCCAGCGCCAGCGCCATGGCGCCGTGCCAGGTGTCGCCCGCGGCCAGCGTGTCGACAGCCTTGACGGGCGGCGACGGCAGCGCGTGCAGGCGGTTGCCATCGAACCACATGACGCCCGCGGCGCCGAGGGTCACCCCGGTCACGATGTTGCGCCCGCCGAAGACGCGCGGCAGGCTTTCCTCCGGCGATCCGTAGCCGTAGCTCGCGAGCATGGGCTGGGAAAAGAAGGGGTGGGTCGCCTGCTGCGCCGTGCGCGCCACCTGCGCCGGATCGCCGCCATCGCCGTCGAACACGCTCGGCAGGTTGCGCCCCGCGGCGGCCTCGAACAGGCGCTGCGCGCCGGTGGGCCAGCGGGTATCGGCGAGCACCGCGTCGGCCTCGGCCACGCGGTCCAGCGGAAGCCAGGACGCATCGGGCGGATAGCCTTGCGGCTGCGCCGAGACCGCGAGGCGCTCGCCGTGCGCGTCGATCAGGATGCTTGCGATCTTCGTCCGGAATCCTGGCAGGCGCCGCACGCCGGACACATCGATGCCCTCATGCGTCAGCAGCCATAAGACCTCGTCGCCGGTCTGGTCGTCGCCGACCCGACCCCAGTAGATGGCGCGGCCGCCGAGGCGCTGCACCGCGACGGCCGCGTTGGCACCCATCCCGCCGCCGGTTTCGACAAAGTCGCGTGCGGTGATCTTGGCCGAAGGCAGCTTGACCTCGTCGACGAGGAAGATGTGGTCGATGGTGGCGGAACCGCCCACGCAGATTACGCAAGGTGTGTGTTCAGGGTTCACTAGGTCGGCCTTGGTGGGGTAGGAGCGGGCTGGTCAGGCGATCGCTGCACCGGACCCGCGTGCACGCAACGACGAGATGATGCCTTCGCGCCACGTTAACCGTGTTTCGTCGCGCTGTGGTGGAGATCCCGAGCGGGCGCGGCTAACATCCCGCCCCCTTGCCGTCGATGTCGATGGTGCGCCGGCCGGTTGGCAACCCGGCCGCTACCGGGCCCTTCAGCCATGAGAGCATTGAATGCGGCCGAGGTCTTCCGGCGCTTCCGGGCGCGGCTGACACTGGCTCCGACCGACCTGTTGCGCGACGCCGTCTACCGCCGCCTGTGGACGTCGATCCTGATCTCCTCGTTCGGAGCGCAGGTGACGATGCTCGCGCTGCCGCTGACGGCCGCGGTGCTGCTGCGCGCCACCCCGACGCAGATGGGCGTGCTGACGGCGATGGAGATCGCGCCCTTCGTTCTGTTCTCGTTGCCATCCGGCGTGTGGCTGGATCGCGTGCGCAAGCTGCCGGTGTACATCGGCGGCGAAGTGCTGATCGCGGTCACGGTCGCGAGCGTGCCGTTGGCGTGGTGGATGGGCCGGCTGACGATCGAGTGGCTGTATGTCGTCGGCTTCGCGATCGGCACCGTCGCCACGACGGCAGGAAGCGCGGCCCAGATCGTGCTGACTCAGGTGGTGCCGCGGTCGCGGCTCGTCGAGGCGCACGCGAAGAACGCGCTGGCCTCGTCGACCGCGGAAGTCGCAGGCCCGGGCGCGGCCGGCGTGCTGATCAAGATCGCCGGCGCGCCCCTGGCGCTGCTCGCGGACGCGGTGCTGCTGTCGATCTCCGCGTGGATCCTGCGCGGCGTCCGCGTGCACGAACAAGTGCAGCGCGCGGCGCATCCGTTCTGGCCGGCCATGCGTGAAGGCCTGCACTTCGTCCGCGGCAACCGCCTGCTCCTGACGATGGCGCTGGCGGTGGGCGTCTGGCAGATGTGCCATCACGCCGCGATGGTCGTCCAGATCCTGTTCGCCACGCGCGTGCTCGGCCTGTCCGAGCGAGGGGTGGGCCTTAGCTACGTGGCGCTCGGCGGCGGAACGATCGCGGCGAGCATCGTCGGGCACCGGCTCGCCGACCGCATCGGCCCGGGGCCGGCCCTGGTGAGCGGATTCGCCGTGTGCGGCCTCGGCTGGTTGCTGCTGGCGCTGATGCCCGCCAACGCGTTCGGGATCGCGGGATTCGCGCTGATGCTGTTCATGTTCGGAGCCGGGGCGGTGTTCCTGTTCATCAACTTCCTGGCGCTGCGGCAGGCGGTCACGCCGGCACCGCTGCTGGGCCGCATGACGAGCACGATGCGCTGGCTGATCCTGCTGCCTGCCGGCCCCGGCGCGCTGATCGGCGGCTGGCTTGGCGAACACGTCGGCCTGCGCGCTGCGCTGGTCTTCGCCGGCACCACCTCGCTGCTTCTCGCAGGCGTCGCATGGCGGCAGCCGGTGCTGCGTTCGACCCGCGTCCTGCCGAAATTGCAGGACGCGCCGGCAACCGTGGGCGCGCTGTCAGCGGCGCACTAGGACCGTCGGCACGCCGGCACCACACTTCCGCTCAGTCGATCGCGACGACCACCTTCCCGCGAACATGGCCGGCGCGCGAAAGGGCGAGCGCCTGCGCCGCATCCGCGAGCGGGAAGGATCGCTCGATTGCCACCCGCAGGTGTCCGGCGGCCAGCTGCGCCATCAGCTGCTCCAGATCCGCGGCGACGGGCTTGAGCATCAGCGCCCGCCGCTTGCCGGGGCGCACCAGGTTGAGCACCGTGTCGAAGATCAACTGCGGAAAGCGCGGCGTGGTGCTCACGTAATGGCCGTGGGCACCGAGCAGCGCCTTCGCTTGCTGCGACGTCAAGGACGTCGCGCAATCGAGGACGGCGTCGAACGGGCCGCCCCAGTTTGCGAGCGGCGCGGCCCGATCGACCACGAGTGCAGGGCGGAGCCAGCGCAGCAGCGTCTGGCTCGACGCGCTTCCGCTCGCCGTGACCTCGGCGCCGAGGTTCCTCGCGATCTGCACGGCCAGGTGGCCCACGCCTCCCGACGCACCATGCACCAGCACGCGCCGGCCACGTTCGATGCCCGCCAGACGACACATCTGCAGGGCCGACAGGCCGGCGACCGGCAGTGCCGCGGCCTGGTCCAGCGGGACGGCGTCCGGCACCTTTACCAGGAACGCCGCCGGCACGATCGCGTATTGCGCGATCGCTCCGGGTGGGTTCTTGAACGCGGGGATGAGGCCGGCCACGCGCGCGCCGCGCGCGAGACTGCCCGCGGCGCCGCCGACGTCGCGCACCTCGCCCGCCAGATCGAAGCCGACGCCGCAGGGCGGACGTGCCTTCGACATCCACTTGTAGTGGCCCTCGACCAGCTTCCAGTCGAGCGGGTTGATGCCGGCGAAGCGCACGCGCACGCGAACGTCGCCGCTTCCGGGCGCAGGAACCGGCAGCTCCCCGACATGAACGCTCGACTCGACCGGCCCGTAAGCCCGCTGTACCAGTGCCTTCATCCATCCTCCGTTCCCCGTCGGGCGGGGTCAAGAATGCCGCGGAACGACCGGCGGTGTCGACTCCCGGGCTGACCGAGCCGAGCGGCGGCTGCTAGCCTTCCAGTGTGCGACAGATCCACCACCGCATTCAGTTCGATACGCCGCGGCGTGGCCTCCTGGAGATCACGCGGCCCGTCGCCGCGTGGGTTGCCTCGAGCGGACTGCGCGACGGCCTCCTCACCGTGTTCATCCGGCACACCTCGGCGAGCGTGCTGATCCAGGAGAACGCGGACCCCGAGGTCCAGCGCGACCTCGAGCGCTTTCTCGCCCGGCTGGTGCCGGACGGGGATCCGCTGTTCGAACATACCGCCGAAGGACGCGACGACATGCCGGCCCACGTTCGAGCCGCGCTGACCCAGACGCACCTGGCGATTCCGTTCGAGGCCGGGACGCTTCTTCTCGGCACCTGGCAAGGCATCTACGTGTACGAGCACCGCCTCCGCGGCCATCGCCGCGAGGTGGCCCTGCACCTGATCGGAACCTGAGCGCACGCGCCGCGGGCGGTGGGCGGTCCTACACTGGGCGGCGGCACTCGCCGGTCACGCCAAATGAACGCATTCGTCCAGCTCGTCGAACTGTCCGCGCCGTTGTTCGCGCTGGTATTCATCGGCTACCTGATCGGTGCATCAGGGCGCTGGCCTGCGTCCTACAGCGAGGCGCTGTCGAAGTTCCTGTTCGCCGTCCCGCTGCCTGCGCTGCTGTTCCGCCTCATGAGCGACATGTCGAAGCTGCCGCCGGTCGATGCGCGCGTTCTCGTCGTCTACTTCGGCGGATGCATGGTGGTGTTCGTCCTGGCCCGTGTCCTCGGTTTCCTCGTGTTCCGCCTCGACGGGGTCGGGCAGTCCGTGTTCGCGCTCGGCGGCATCTTCTCTAACAACGTATTCCTCGGCATTCCACTGGCCAAGGCGGCGCTCGGCGAGGCCGCGATGCCGTCCATCGGTCTCGTCCTTGTCTTCAATTCGCTGACGCTGTGGACACTGGTCACCGTGTCGGTCGAGTGGGCCCGCCACGGCGAGCTGTCGGTCAAGGGCTTCGGGAAGACGGTGCAGGGCGTCCTGCGCAATCCAATCGTCTCGTCGATCCTGGCGGGGGCCGCCTTCGGACTGACGGGCTGGCAGTTGCCCGGGCTGGTCGATACTTTGCTCGCGATGCTGGCCCAGCCGGCGATACCGCTGTCCCTCGTCGTGCTCGGGATGGGGCTGGCGCAATACGGGGTCCGGGCGGGGTGGCAGGTGGCCACCGGAATCGCGGTGATGAAGCTCGTCGGCCAGCCGCTGGCAGTGTGGGCACTCGCGTGGGCGCTTGGCCTGCCACCGCTCGAAACCCAGGTCGTTGTGCTGCTCGCGGCACTGCCCGTCGGGATCAACGTTTACCTGATGGCGCGCGAATTCCAGGCCATCGAGGGACCCGTGGCCACCAGCATGCTGCTGTCGACGCTGCTGGCGTCGGTGACCACGCCGCTCACGCTGACGTTGCTTGGCGTGGGTCGCTGAGCCCGGACCGCAGGCTACCTGGCGAACAGTCGCGCCGGATCGGCGAACGCCTTGAACTCGAGCGCGTTGCCGCTCGGATCGAGGAAGAACATCGTGGCCTGCTCGCCGACCTCGCCCTTGAACCGGATGTGCGGCTCGATGATGAAGCGCACACCCTGGTCGCGCAGGCGGCTGGCCAGCGATTCCCACTCCTGCATCGGCAGGACGACGCCGAAGTGGCGCACGGGAACGGCGTCGCCGTCGACTTCGCTCGTGCGTCGATGACCGGCCTCCTCGGGCGCGAGGTGGGCCACGATCTGGTGACCGTAGAGGTTGAAGTCGATCCAGGCGTCGGACGACCGTCCCTCCGGACAGCCGAGCAGGCCGCCATAGAACGAGCGGGCGGATTCGAGGGAGCTGACCGGGAAAGCGAGATGGAAGGGGTGCATCGTTCGTTCGACGTGTCGCGCGGGATTCGTGCGCAATTGTCCCAGACTCCGTCGCAGCGCCCCGGGGCACAGCGAGGGCGGGGCCGCGCTCAGGTCATCGCCAGCGGCTGCTTGCGTGTCGGCGGCCGGAAGCGCTCATCGATCGCCGCGAGGTCCAGCGGGGTCAGCGCGATGTGGACGGCGGCGAAGTTGTCGCGCAGGTGGCTTTCCCGGCTTGCCTTCGGGATTGCGGCGACGTCCGGCTGGCGCAGAACCCACGCCAGCGCGGCCTGCGCCGCGCTGACACCGTGTCGGCGTCCGACCTGCGCGAAGACCGCCTCCTCTGCGAGCGCGCCCTGGTCGATCGGGCAATAGGCCATCGTGGCCAGGCGACGCGCGCGCTGCGCCGGCAGCAGGTCGAATTCGATCCCGCGCTTGCTGGCCGAGTAGTAGACCTGGTTCACCACGCAACGGTCGCCATCGGCGACGCTCCACAGTTCCTCGATGTCGTCGACGTCGAAATTGCTGACGCCCCAGGCGCGGATCAATCCGCGCGAGCGCAGCGCCTCGAACCCGGCCACGGTTTCTGCCAGCGGGTGGCGCCCCCGCCAGTGCAGCAGGAACACGTCGATGTGATCGATGCCCAGCCGCGTCAGGCTGCGCTCGCACGCCGCGACGACGCCTTTGCGGCTGGCATTGGTGGGCAATACCTTGGTGACGATGACCGTGTCCTCGCGCCGCACCGGTCCGGCGCGGAAGGCCTGGTTCAACGCTTCCCCGACCACACGCTCGGCCCCGCCGTCGCCGTACATCTCGGCCGTGTCGATCAGTCGATAGCCGATCTCGAGCGCCTGCCGGACCGCAGCGATATCGGCGGCCCGCTGCGCAGCGGATTCGCCCAGGCGCCAGGTTCCCAGGCCGAGGCAGGGGAACAGTGAACCGTCCGGAAGGTTAATGGCGCGCACGAGACCGGATCTTGGCACGCGCGGCAGCGGCGCCGGATGGATCGCTGGAAGCACGCGGCGCACCGGGATGGGGCGCGCGACCTCATTTCATATACCTGTGTGGTAAGCATGGATATTGCCGCCGGAGGTGCGAGCGCGGACTCTAGAGGAGATGGCACCAGTCTTGCTGCGGTGCACGATAATCGCGGTCGGCCGTTATTAGCTGTCCTCGTTCGATTCCAGACCCGGTGCGGCACTGATGTCTCGTCCCCTGTTCATTTCCATAGGCGCTGCGGCCCTGCTGGCCGGCTGTCTGCTCGGCTCCCCGCCCGTCCTTGCCTTTGGTCTCGAGGATGTCGATCGGCTGGCAAAGGACCTTGCGAGCCGCCCGCCGCCGAAGCCTGCATTTGCGCTCCCGAAGGCGCTGAAGGACCTGACGTACGACCAGACGCGGGACATCCGCTTCGATCCGGACCACGCGCTCTGGCGCAAGGACCGACTTCCGTTCGAGGTGCAGTTCTTTCACCTCGGCGGGTTCTTCGACCAGCCGGTGCGGATACACGAGATCGTCGGCTCGCAGGTCCGGGAGATCGGGTTTGACCCGGCGAGTTTCGACTACGGCGGCAACAAGCTCGACCGCGAATCGCTGCGCAAGCTCGGTTTCGCCGGCTTCCGCATCCACTACCCGCTGAACACTCCGCGCTACAAGGACGAACTCGCGGTCTTTCTGGGCGCGAGCTATTTCAGGCTGCTCGGCAAGGGTCAGCGCTACGGGGCTTCGGCGCGCGGACTGGCGATCGATACGGCCGAGCGCGGCGGCGAGGAGTTCCCGCGCTTCGAGCAGTTCTGGATCGAAAAGCCGGCGCGCGGAGCCAGACAGCTCGTTCTGTATGCGCTGCTCGACTCGAAGCGGGTCACGGGCGCCTACCGGTTCGTGCTGCGCCCGGGCGAGGATACCGCCGCGGAAGTGACAGCGAAGCTCTACTTTCGCGAGCCGGTCGCGAAGGTCGGGATCGCGCCGCTGACGTCCATGTACCTCTATGGCGAGAACCAGCCAGGCAACGGTGACGCGTTCCGGCCCGAGGTACACGACTCCGACGGCCTGTCGATCGCAGCCGGAAACGGGGAATGGATCTGGCGACCGCTGCAGAATCCGAAGCGGCTGCTGACGACATCCTTCTCGGTCCCGGTCGCGCGCGGCTTCGGCCTGATGCAGCGCGACCGGGCATTTGGCAACTACGAAGACCTCGAGGCGCGCTACGACCTGCGTCCGAGCCTGTGGGTCGAGCCGACCTCGACCTGGGGGCCCGGGCGCGTGGAGCTTGTCCAGCTGCCCACGCCGGACGAGACGAACGACAACATCGTGTCCTACTGGGTGCCGGCCAACGCGCCGAAGGCGGGATCGACGCTGGCCTATTCGTACCGGGTGGCG
>JAOUJD010000066.1 GCA_029883565.1 Burkholderiaceae bacterium | reverse complement strand
CGGGTAACGGCCGACGCGAGCGTGCCGGTGGGCAAGGCAGCCGGCGCGATGCTCGCGTCGTCATGCGGACCGGTCACCGACGTGCAGTGGCGGCAGACTGTGGGGACGACGCTGACTCTCCTGTCCGCCCGGTCGCAGGCGATCAGCATCGAGCCGACGGTTCCCGGTAGCTACAGCTTCACGGTCGACTTCACCGATATCGGCGGAGCGCGTCGCAGCCTGTCGGTGACGATCAACGCACTCTTCCCGGCGTCGCCGACGGCGATCGTCGTCCGGTCCGACCAGGCGGTGCGCGAAGGCGGCAGCGTGTCGGTGCGCGCGTGGCCGGCCGCGACCGCGGGCGAGACGATCACCTGGACGCAGGTGTCGGGGCCGGCGGTCGTGTTCGATACCACCAACACCGATCAGAACCGCGTGCTCTTCACGGCGCCAGCGGTGACGGAAGACACGGTTGTCGTGCTGCGCGCAACCCGGCGGCTCGTCGGCGGCGGAACCGACAGTGACGACGTGCGGATACTGGTGGAGAGCTACGATCAGGCGCCTGCGGACCCTGCCGGCACCGGCGCGTACGTTTTCAGCGACTTCCACGTGTCGCGCGTGTATCCGTACCGCGCCAACGGACCGTTCGCCTCGGCGCTTGTGGCTTGCACCTACGAGTCGAACCTGCAGTACTTCGGCACCGGGGCGAATGTCTGCCCGCTGTCGAAGCTGCCGTTCCTGCACCAGACCACCGGCGGCGGCGTCCCGACGGTCAGCCAGATCATGGACCGGGTGGCCGTGTCGCACGACTGGATGGGCCAGGTGTTCGAGGAGTTCCTCACCACCCAGGCGAATGACGACCTGAAGCGGTTGTTCAACGGCGTCACGGCGATCGTGATCGGGGCGCACGTGCGGCCCAGTTTCTACTACGCGCTGACTGGGGCGATCTACCTCGATGCGGACAGCTTCTGGCTGACCGCGGACCAGCGCGACGTGATCGACGAGAAGCCCGACTTCCGCTCGGACTTCGACCGCCTGCTCAACTACTCGAGCGTGTGGCGCTACACCGAGAACAACCTGAGCATCTTCGTCAACTTCCCCGCGACGACGCGCATTCCGCGCGCTCCGAGCTACCTGCTGGCCGAGGCCGGCTGGCTCCTGTATCACGAACTCGGTCATGCGTCCGACTTCGTGCCGCCGGGCGTGCGCAGTTCTCTGAACAGCAGTCTGTCGGTGTGGGGGAACATCAGCCCGCGTTTCGAGAGCGGGACGCTGCCGTCGGACGACCTGAGCCGCAACCTGCCGCTGTTTTCCGCCGAGATGCGGGCGCTGGCCCAGGTGAAGTTCGTCGGCGTTGCCCCGACGCCGGCGCAGATCGCCTACACCCCTGACACGGTGGCCTCCTTCTTCGCGCCCGACCGGGCGACCGACGAATACAACTTCCATCCCTCGACCCGCGAGGACCTCGCGATGCTGTTCGAGGAGTTCATGATGTTCCGCAACCACGCCTGGCGGCGCGACATGGCGATCACCGACAAGATCACCGATACGACCACCAGTTCGACGCTGATCGTGCGCTGGGGACAGCGTGGACGCGTCGGGGCGGTTTCGGTGAAGCCGCGCGTGCAGCTCGTGGTCGGTGCGCTCGCGCCCTGGGTGCCGTTGGCCGAGGTGACGAACCTGCCGCCGCCGGTCCAGATGCGGGCGGGCGATAGCTGGGCCGGCAACCTGGTCCAGCCGGCGCCGCCGCCGGGGCTCGCGAGTGCGCTGTCCGTGCGCGGTGTGCTGGACTTCGAGGCTGAGCGGGCGTCGTTGCTGCGCGACCTGGGTGGGCGTCACGGGCACTTGACGCCGAACGACAGGTGGCTGCGGCGCGCTGGTCGCTGAGGAACGAGTGAGCGAGTTCTCGACCCGCGACCCGGCCACGCCGGCGTTCTGGGACGAGCGCTACCGCGCCGGCTTCACCCCGTGGGACGCCCGCGGGGTGCCGCGCGCGCTGACCCGCTACATCGACGCGGCGCGGCCCGGACGGCGGGTGCTGGTGCCCGGTTGCGGTAGCGCCTACGAAGCGGGCTACCTGCTTTCGCGGGGTTTCGAGGTCACGGCGATCGACATCGCACCGGAAGCGCTCGCCCGCGCTCGCGCCGTGCTGGGCGACGCGGTTGCCGACCGCGTGCTGAGGCAGGCGGATTTCTTCTCGCTGGACATCGAGATCGACTGGATCTACGAGCGCGCCCTGCTGTGCGCCCTGCCGTACCGGCTATGGGCGGACTACGCTGCGGCGGCGCGTCGCCTGCTCGGCGTGGGCGGGGTGCTCGCCGGCTTCTTCTTCATCCAGAACTCGGCGCCCGAACCGCGCCGCGGTCCGCCGTTCTCGGCGCACCGGACCGAGATCGACGGGCTGTTCGCCGACGGATTCACCTGCACAGCAGACGAGGACGTCCCCGAGGAACAGTCGATCCCGGCCTTCGCGCGCCACGAGCGCTGGATGGTGTGGCAGCGCCGAGACGAAGCCGGCGCAGCCGCGGGCAATCGCTGAGCGTTGCTTCATAATTCGCGCCAGTTCCCGCGTGCCGCCGCCCGGGCGGAGCTGCCATGACGCTGATCGCCTTCATCGTCCTCTACCTGCTGGCGTCGATCGCCATCGGCCTGTTCGCCGCGACGCGCGTCAAGAGCACGTCGGACTACGCCATCGCCGGCCGCTCGCTGCCGCTGCCGGTGATCATCGCCACCACCTTCGCCACCTGGTTCGGCTCCGAGACGGTGCTCGGCATCCCGAGCAAGTTCGTCGAAGGCGGATTCCAGAAGACGGTCGAGGATCCGATCGGCGCCGGCATGTGCCTGGTGCTGGTCGGCATGTTCTTCGCGCGCAAGCTGTACAAGATGGACCTGCTGACGATCGGCGACTTCTACCGCAAGCGCTACGGTACCGGCGTCGAGATCTTCAGCTCGATCGTCATCCTGATCTCCTACCTCGGCTGGGTCGCGGCGCAGATCACGGCCCTTGGCCTCGTCTTCAACCTGCTGTCGGCCGGGGCGATCACCGTGGCGACGGGCATGGCGATCGGCACGGGGGTCGTGCTGGTCTACACGCTGTTCGGTGGCATGTGGTCGGTCGCGCTGACCGACTTCTTCCAGATGATCATCATCGTGATCGGCCTCACGATCATCGCGATGTTCGCGGCTGACCACGCCGGCGGTGTCGGCCGCGTCGTCCAGTACGCACAGTCGCGCGACATGTTCAACTTCTTCCCCGATGGCGGGCTGCACGGCTGGCTCTTCTGGCTGGGCGCGGCGATCACGATCATGATCGGCTCCATTCCGCAGCAGGACGTCTTCCAGCGGGTGATGTCGGCCAAGAGCGCGGACATTGCCGTCAAGGGACCGATCATCGGCGGCATCTCGTACACGCTGTTCGCGCTGGTGCCGATGTTCATCGGCGTGTCCGCCTTCCTGATCATGCCGGACGTCGCCAACGGGCTGCTGAAGGAGGACTCGCAGAAAATCCTCCCCACGCTCGTGATGGAACGCATGCCGGTGTGGCTGCAGGTGTTCTTCTTCGGCGCGCTGCTGTCCGCCATCATGTCGACCGCGTCGGCCACGCTGCTGGCGCCTTCCACCACGTTCGTGGAGAACGTGCTGAAGAACTTCGTGAAGATGAGCGACCGGCAGGAACTGCGCTACATGCGGGCAACGGTGGTGGTCTTCACCTTCTGCGTGCTCAGCTACTCGATCATCATGGAGGGCACGCCGATCTACGAGCTCGTGTCCAAGGCCTACCAGTTCCCGGTGGTCGGAGCGTTCTGGCCGCTGGTGTGCGGCCTGTACTGGCGGCGCTCGACACGACAGGGCGCGATCTGGTCGATCGTGCTGGGCATGAGCGCGTGGGGGCTGCTGGAGTACACGCCGCTGGGCGAGGCGTTCCCGTCCGTGCTCGGAGGCTTCCTCCTTGCGGGCCTCGGCATGGCGGTCGGTTCACTCGTGCCCACGGCAGGCAACCAAGCCTACCGGGCGCATACCGCCCGCCACGGGGAACATTCGCACGCGCATCGCTGACGGCCGGGGCCGCGGCGCCGGCCGCGGTGCTCAGCCGCCGCGATTGGCGAGGTGGCCGAATTCCGCGGCAAAAGTGTCGAGGCGCTGGTCGAGGTGCGCCTGCTGCTCCGGCGTCGCACTGTTCACCAGCTGGGCGATCAGCCGGGCGTTGTCCCGGCGAAACGCCTCGGCGCGGGCGCGCAGCTTTGCGTCGGACGGCTGCGCGAGCTCTGCGAAGTAGGCGCGGATCCAGCCGGCTGCCGCCTCCGTGGGCGGGCGCTCGGCCTGGATCCGCCGCAGCAGGGCGACCAAGGCCTTGTTGCGGCGCTCGCGGGCGTCGATCCAGTACATCGAGTCGGCCGGCCGGCCGGCCAGGGAGGCCCGGACGATCTCCAGCTGCTGCGGGTTCAGCTTGCCGAGCCAGAACTCGGCGCGCTCGGCGTACTTCCGCGCACGCGCGTCGACCGCCTTCTTCATCTCCTCCGCCGTCTCGCGGCGCGCTTTCGCGTCGTCGTCCGACAGCTTGCGCTCGAGTTGATCGATCTGGCCCCTGGACAGGGTCAGCGCGAGCGCCGCGAAGTCGGGCGCGATGCGCTCGCCGAGGGCCAGCAGGCGTGCGCTCACGCCTTCGCTGAACTCGATCACCTCGGCGGGCGAGACGTTGCCGTCGAGCTCGGCGCGCGCGCGGTGGATGAACGCCGAGTAGTCGCGCAGCTGGGTCGCGCGGTGCCACTCCATCACCGACGCCATCCGCTGGCGAACCAGCTTCTCCTGCTCGCTCGTCAGGGAAACGTAGCGGTCGAGCGCGTGAACAAGGAAGAGGTCCGCGTTGTTGTACCCGACCTTGAACGTGCTGCAGGCAGCGATAAGGACGGCAAAAAGCGCCAGCGCAAACCGACGCAGGCTGCGGCCGAGGGGGGTCAGTGAACTAGAATCGAAGCGCAATCGAGGACCTCCGCGCGCCATGAACATCGTGATACTCGCCGCCGGGCAGGGCAAGCGCATGCGCTCGTCCCTGCCAAAGGTACTGCACTGCGTGGCGGGGCGGCCGATGTTAGCGCACGTCATCGCCGCCGCCCGGGCCGCCTGCACGGACGTAGCCAACATCACAGTGGTGGTCGGGCACGGCGCCGGTGCGGTGCAGGAAGCGTTCCCCGGCGAGCCGGGGTTGAATTTCGTGCTGCAGGAGCCACAGCTGGGGACCGGGCACGCGGTCATGCAGGCGGTTCCGCGCCTCGACGAT
This sequence comes from Burkholderiaceae bacterium, assembly GCA_029883565.1. Lineage (GTDB taxonomy): Bacteria > Pseudomonadota > Gammaproteobacteria > Burkholderiales > Burkholderiaceae_F > JAOUJD01. Next base: position 7,259 of record JAOUJD010000066.1, on the reverse strand, counting down.
TCCGCTCCCACCCTGGTCCTGTACGGCGACGTGCCCCTGATCACTGCGGGCACCCTGCGGCGCCTGCTTGCGGCCGCCGGAAAGGGCGTGGGGCTCCTGACCGTACGCCTGCCGGATCCCACCGGCTACGGCCGCATCGTCCGCGACGAGCGGGGCGACGTCCTGCGCAGTGTCGAGCAGCGGGACGCGAGCGCCGCGGAGCAGGCGATCGACGAGGTCAACACGGGCATCATGGTGGCGCCGACGGCGCGGCTGAAGGACTGGCTGAAGACGCTGTCCAGGGACAACGCCCAGGGCGAGTACTACCTGACGGACATCATCGCGCGGGCGGTGCAGCAGGGAGTGCGCGTGGCCGCGGTCGTCTGCGATGGCGCCGAGGAGACCCTCGGCGTCAACAGCAAGCAGCAGCTCGCGCAGGTGGAGCGCATCGCCCAGCGGCGCACGGCCCAGGCCCTGATGGAGGGCGGCGTGACGCTCGCGGATCCGGAGCGGATCGACGTGCGTGGCGAGCTCGTGGTGGGCGCCGACGTATCGATCGACGTCGGCTGCGTTTTCGAGGGGCGGGTCAGCCTGGCGGACGGGGTGCGCATTGGCGCCTACTGCGTCCTGCGCGACTGTTCGGTCGGCCCGCACACGGAATTCCTCCCGTTCTGCCACGCGACCGACGCGATGGTTGGCGCGGGGGCGCGGATCGGCCCGTACGCGCGGTTCCGTCCGGGGGCGCGCATCGAGGACGATGTGCACGTCGGCAACTTCGTCGAGATCAAGGGCAGCACGATGGGACGCGGCTCCAAGGCCAACCACCTCGCCTACGTGGGCGACACCACGGTCGGCCAGAACGTGAACATCGGCGCCGGGACGATCACGGCCAATTACGACGGCGTCAACAAGTACCGCACGGTGATCGGCGACGGCGCCTTCATAGGCTCGAACTCCGTGCTGGTCGCTCCCGTCAACATAGGTGCCGGCGCCACCATCGCCGGCGGTTCGACGATCGCCAAGGACGCGCCCGCAGGCAAGCTGACGGTGGCGCGCGCCCGCCAGGTGACGCTCGAACACTGGAAACGCCCGGTCAAGCAGAAGAAAGGCTGAACATGTGCGGCATCGTCGGAGCGGTCGCGACGCGCGACATCACTCCTGTGCTGGTCGAGGGTCTGCGGCGGCTCGAATACCGCGGTTACGACTCCTGCGGCGTCGCGTTGCTGGTCGACGGCGCGCTGACGCGCTCGCGCAGCACGGCGCGCGTGGCGGACCTCGATGCGCAGGTGAAGAAGTCCGGGCTCGCAGGGTGGCTGGGCATTTCGCACACGCGCTGGGCGACGCATGGCGCCCCGGTGACGACCAACGCGCATCCGCACTTTTCGCGCGACGACGTGGCGGTCGTGCACAACGGCATCATCGAGAACTACGAGGAGATCCGCGCCGAGCTGAAGCGGGCCGGGTACGAGTTCGTCACCGAGACGGACAGCGAGGTCATCGCGCACCTGATCCACTCGCTGTACAAGGGCGACCTGTTCGCCGCCGTGCGCGGCGCGGTCGCGCGCTTCAAGGGCGCCTACGCGATCGCGGTGATGCACAGGGCCGAGCCGCAGCGGCTGGTCGGCGCGCGCCACGGGTCCCCGCTGGTGGTGGGCCTCGGCAAGAACGAGAACTTCCTGGCGTCCGACGCGATGGCGCTCGCCGGCACGACCGACCAGATCATCTACCTGGAGGAAGGCGACGTCGTCGACGTCGAGCTGCGCGGAGTCCGCATCGTCGACGGCGCAGGCGCCGCCGTCGAGCGCGCGGTCCAGACGGTGCGGGTCGGCACCGGCGCGGCTGAGCTGGGCCCGTACCGGCACTTCATGCAGAAGGAGATCTTCGAGCAGCCGCGCGCGATCAGCGACACCCTCGAAGGCATCGAGGCCGTCGACCCCGCGCTGTTCGGCGCGGAAGCAGCCGGGCTGCTCGGCGGGATCGATTCGGCGCTGATCCTCGCCTGCGGCACGAGCTACTACGCCGGGCTGACGGCCAAGTGCTGGCTCGAGTCCATCGCCGGACTGCCGACCCAGGTCGAGATCGCGAGCGAGTACCGCTACCGCGACAGCGTCCCGAATCCGCGCTCGCTGGTGATCGTCATTTCGCAGTCGGGCGAGACCGCGGACACGCTGGCTGCGCTGAAGCATGCGCAGTCGCTCGGCATGAAGTTCACGCTCGGCATCATCAACGTGCCGACGAGCGCGATGGCGCGCACGACCAGGCTGAAGTTCTTCACCCGCGCCGGCGTCGAGATCGGAGTCGCGTCGACCAAGGCGTTCACTACCCAGCTGGTCGCGCTGTTCCTGCTCGCCCTGGTCGTCTCGAAGCTGCGCGGCCGTCTGCCGCTCGAGCGCGAGCAGGGGCACATCCGCGCGCTGCGCCACCTGCCCGCGGCCCTGCAGGCCGTGCTGGCGCTCGAGCCGCAGGTGATCGCGTGGGCGGAGGATTTCGCCCGCAAGGAAAACGCGCTCTTCCTCGGCCGTGGCCTGCACTACCCGATCGCCCTGGAGGGCGCTCTCAAGCTGAAGGAGATCAGCTACATCCACGCCGAGGCGTATCCGGCCGGTGAACTGAAGCACGGCCCGCTCGCGCTGGTGACGGAACAGATGCCGGTCGTCACGGTCGCGCCGAACGACACGCTGCTCGAGAAGCTGAAGTCCAACATGCAGGAAGTGCGCGCGCGCGGCGGCCAGCTCTACGTGTTCGCGGATGCCGATACCCGCATCGAGTCGTCACCGGGCATCCACGTGATCCGGCTGCCGGAGCACTATGGCCCGCTATCGCCGATCCTGCACGTAGTGCCGCTGCAGTTGCTGGCGTATCACACGGCAGTCGTGCGCGGCACGGACGTCGACAAGCCGAGGAACCTGGCGAAGTCGGTGACGGTGGAGTAACTGCTGCAGCAGTTGGTAGTTGATGATCGTTAGGAATGAAGTCCGTCGGATCCGAATAAAGTCCGTCGGGGAATCACGGCAAGACCGAGTTTGCGGAAGACCGTTCGCGACCCAGTGCGGACGTCTTGCGATGACCGAACGCGCATGCATGTGGAACGGTCATAAGCCAAAGTACCGCCGAAGCCGAACCGCGGCCGAAGGCCGCTTCTTCAAAGGCGCAGCGGAACTTCTGTTTCGACGAGCAGAACTTCCGGTCGGGCGATGCTGGAATCAAGCTGGGATACGAATGAATATCGGCAGCCCGCCAAAGTCCTGGAACCCGAGCTTTCTGTACACGCCGTAACCCGCTTCGGATGACTGCAGGATGCCGACCCTGTAGCCAAGCCTCGCGGCCAGCCTCAGCGGTTCGGCCGTTGCATGTTCTCCAAGGCCCTTGCGGCGCTCGGAAGGAATCGTCGACACCGAGTACACGCCGGCCAGCCCCTCCTTCAGGAAGCACATCGACGTGGCCACCATCGTTCCCGCATGCCGGATGGCGAAGAACTGGAGCCGTCCGTCTGCCCTGGTTGATTCAGCCCCAAATGCCGCGGGCGAAAAGTAACGGGCCAGGCCGACCGGAAGGCCGTAACCAGCAGCGAGCAACTGGACCCATTCATCGCTTTCCGCGCCGCTGCCGACCCGCACCAATTCGTAACCGGCGGGAAGCGATGTGCTCTTCAAGCGCGCGATATCCACGCCCATCGCCGGGATCGCGCTTTGATTGACATAGCCCCGTTCCGATAGGTAGGTCGCCACGTCGGGACACGGCGGGTTCGTTCCGGAGAAGATCACCGCCGAAGGCACGCCAAGCCCTGCCATTGGCTCGACGGCGGTCCGCACGATCGGCAACTCCACGGGTTCCGGGAAGACGGCGAGGTTACCAAGCGGATGGGCCTCGCCCGACAGCATCCGAAAGAAGCTTGGCTCGCTAACCACTCCTTTCTGCCCAACGAGACAGCGAAACGTGCTCTCGAAGTGCCGACCGATGGCGGGGCCGAGCGAAGTCCCGGCGGCGGTCACCGACGAAATCAAGGCTTCATGGCTCAAGTACGCATCACTCATCACACCCCCTCCAGAGCGGCTCGCAAGCCGCCTGTCTGCCCAGTCGATCGATGAACGGATTCAACACTCTCACCACCCGACTGACAAGGCCGCCATCACCTGGATTGCAAATTCCGCCGGGACGGACCGCTTCTGGCCGGGATTCGTCGATCAGCTTCCTCGAAAGCTGCCTTCCGACGATTGTTCTCGTTTGATCCTTGGATCCGAAGGATTTCACGCCCTTATCGCGAATATTGCGCTCCGGTCCGACGGACTTTGCGCAGCGTCGCCAAGTCCGACCACAAGACGGAACGACCCTGCAATCTCGGACGGACTTTATTCTTTGCGATCAAGGGAAAAGACAAGTTCGGAACTGGGAAATTAAGTTCGGAACTTGCCGGGCAAGGCCGTCGAACTATGTTTGGAACGCAGCCCCGACTGTCCCAATCAAGATGTCCGCTTTCGGCGGCGGATTCAACCGGTCGATGCAACGGTCTGGCTGAACATCGCAACTGGTGTCTGGTAGCCAAGAGTCTTTCTCGGCCGTTGGTTTAATTGTCGCGCTGAGGAGGCTTTGGCGAACCTTGAGCGCGTGGACCGTGACGGCAGTTACGTCTACAGCGCCAAGACGTTCATGCTGGTTCAGCGGCACGACTTCCCGGCGATGCTGCAGGTGACGACCGAGTGGGTCGAGCGCTACCGGCTGCCGCTGGCTTTCGGCGCGCACGGCGGCGCTCTGACGCTCAATGGCCGCTTCGACGAGGCCGTGCTCGCCCTCGAACGGGCGTTGCGCCTGGGCCCGCGCGACCCGTTCCGCGCCGAGTGGCAATACCGGCTGGCGCGGGCCCACTTCGGCGCGGGCCGCTACGAGCTGGCGCGCGACTGGAGCCAGAGTGCTGCCAACACCAACGCCCGGCTCGAGTGGCCGCCGATCCACGCTGCGGCGCTGCTGCAGCTCGGCCAGCGCGAGGCGGCGCAGCGAGCCTTCAACGAGCACATGAAGCTTCATCCAAAGTTCACGATGGCGCAGGCACTCTCGAAGGTGCCCGGCGACGCGCCCGGATGCGTTCAGATGCGCAACCGCCTGGTTGCGAGCCGGCGCGAGCTGGGGCTGCGCGACTGAAGCCCGCAGTTGGGAGACGGTCGGAACCGGCGCCCGGAAGCAGCTTTCCGGAGAGCCGCGCCTTGCCCCGCTGCGCGGCCAGCTGGCCGCGTTATGGTGGCAGGCGGTGGTTCGCGGAAGGCCTCAGGTCGGCCAGGAGCAGCCTGCTGCGGTGGTTTGCTTCAGCGTGGCGGGTCTCGGCCGGATCGGGCGAACGACGTTGGCCCGTTGCCCGGGCTCCCGAGGGAGGATCTGCTCAGGACCGCGCCAAGCCTCTCCGCCTCGCCTTGTCGGTACAGTTGCCGCGCTGCACGTAGTGCTCGGCGCGTTCACGGCAGTAGGTGAGATAGGCCCGCACCAGGCTTGAAGGGTGCCTGTGCGATGGATAGAGCAGGTTGATGGAAACCTCGGGCAACTTCAGGCTTGGAAGCACGCGCACAAGTTCGCCACGCGCCAGCGCGTCGCGGGCCAGGAAGGGCGGCAACTCGGTCACGGCCTCGCCGCGCAGGGCCCAGGAGCGGAGGTGCAGGTAGTCGTTGGTGGACAGCACCGCATCCGGCGCGAAGGCGAACTCCCCCAACTTCCAGGAACTCTGTGCGCCTGAGCCGGGCGACCAGACGGCGCAAGGGTATCGGTGCAGTCCGTCGGCCGTCCTCGGTGCGCCGAGCCGGGTCAGCAAACTCGGTGACGCCACCAGGACATGGCGGTACGAGGCCACGCGGCTCGCCACCATGGACTCGTCGACGATGGCGCCGACGCGCAGCGCTACATCGATGCCGTCCTGGATCAGGTCCACCCGGCGCTCGGTCGAGAAGACGCTGAGCCGGATGTCCGGAAACTGCTGCTGGAAGGCGGCCAGCAGTTCCCACCACGGCTCCATGGACGGTGGAATCGAGAGGCGCAAGCGCCCTTTCAAGCGCGCCTGATCACTGCGAACCGCCTCCGCGCCTTCGGCCAACGCCTCCAGCCCGCGGCTCGCGTGCTCGTACAGGCGCGCCCCGGCATCAGTCAGCGTAATGCCCTTGGGAGACCGCTCCAGCAGTTGGACCTTCAGGTGCAGCTCGAGCTGACGGATGCGCCGGCTGATCGTCGGCAGGGGCAGATTCAGGCGTGCCGCCGCGGCCGACAAGCTGCCTGCGTGCACGGCGCCGACAAACATCCGGACGGCGTTGAGATCCATCGATGCCTCTCATTATTGAGAGCCCCATTATCAGTCCCGTGCCTTCCCTATTGCAATCGAGAACCATAGATTTCCGGCATGCGCCTGGCAGTCAGGGCGGCAATCGCTTCAACGTTCGTACCGGGGAGTCCGCCATGTCGATCGAAGTGCTAGTGAAGGCGTACGAGAAGGCGCTGAACACCAATGACATCGAGTCGATCCTCGACCTGTACGGGCAAGCACCCGTGTTCATGCCTCAGCACGCGCCGGCCCTGGTCGGCCGCGAAGCGGTGCGCGCCGGCTATCGGCAGGTGTTCGACACGATCAAGCTGAACATCGAGTTCGCGATCCACGAAGTGGAAGTTCTCGGTGACACCGCGTGGGCGCGCACCAGTTCGGCCGGCCGCACGCGCATCCTGGGCGCAGGCATCGAGGTGGCCGAGGGCAACAACGAACTGTTCATCTTCAAGCGCGAGAACGGCGACTGGAAGATCCACCGCTACCTCTTTTCGACCACCCAGCCGCGCGCCTGAGCACGGTCCACAGGAGAAACAAGATGCATTCGCCACGCAACCGTCTCGCGTCCTTGGCACTGATCGCCGCTGCTTTGCTGCCGTGGCCCGCGCAGGCTCAGGATCTGGACCAGCTGCCCAACTATGTGCCGGTGCTGCCGGCCGTGAAGGCGCGCGCATTGGCGGTCGACCCGTCGAAGGGCTTCCTCGTGAAGGAGGTCAAACCGAACGTCTACGTCGTCACCGACGGGATCTACCAGTCGGCATTCATCACCACAGGCAAGGGCGTCGTGCTCTTCGATGCGCCGCCCTCGTTCGCCGACAAGCTGCCCGCGGCCGTGGCCGAGGTGACGCAGGAGCCCATCAGGCAGATCGTGTACTCGCACGCGCACCTGGACCACATCGCCGGCGCAGCGGGCCTCAAGAAGAAGATCGTGGGCCTGCAGATCCTGGCCGAAGAGGAAACGGCTAGCTTCCTGCGCCAGAAGAACGAT
>JAOUJD010000065.1 GCA_029883565.1 Burkholderiaceae bacterium | reverse complement strand
CGGCCAAGGCCTCGCTCGGCCGGGCCTTCTTCTACAACGCAATCGGCATCCCGCTGGCCGCGTTCGGAATGCTCTCGCCGATCTTCGCCGGCGCCGCGATGGCGTTCTCCAGCTTCTCGGTCGTGAGCAATGCACTGCTGCTCAAGCGCTTCCGGTCACGCAGCGGCCCAGACCAGGCGTCCGGCTGACGAGCGCTACGCGGCCGTCCGGGTCCGCCCCTTCAGCATCGCGTACACGACGAACAGCGCCGCGGACGCGAGCAGGTGCTTCAGCGTGTGGCCACTGAGCGCGCCGCCGAGCAGCTGTTCGATGACCCGATCGAGCCGCTCGCACGCGACCGCGCCCGCATAGAGCGCCGTCGCGCCGTAGAGCCAGCGGGCGCGATCGAACGGCGACGGCACGAACGCCGTCGCGTACAGCGAGGCGCCGACGCAGCTCGCCTGCATGACCATGTAGGGCAGCAGGTTGCCGGTCAGGGCCCAGGTTCCGACCGCGGCAACCGCGGCAGCGCTGAAAGCGATCGTCAGGGCAGTCGCACGCGACGGCGCACGATCGCCCAGGGTCCCGGCAACCAGCCCCGCGAACCCGAGCGCGATCGGCAGCCGGTCCCACACCAGCGTCGAGTCACGCGGGTCGGCGTGGTACCAGGCCGAGCCGAAGGCGGTCAGCAGCGTGCCGGCGAAGAACACGAAGTAGGGAATGGCGACGCTGCGTTCGACCCGGGAGCGCCGAAGCCAGCCGATGCCGAGCGCGCCGATGGCGAGGAAGGGCAGGTTGGACAGGACGTTCAGCGCGTGCGGCACGCCGAGCAGCACACGCTGGTCAGCGAAGGCGTGATAGGCCTGCGGCTGCGCGACGGCTGGCAGCAAGGCCGCGGCGAGCCACGGCGCACCGAGCGCAATCAGCGCCAGCGCATCGACCACGCTCCATCGCGCCGGCCGCACCGATTGGTCCGCGGAGGTCGAAGTCATGGCCGGGTCGTCCTGGCTGCCGCCGCTGTCATGCGCCGCACACTAGCGCACCGCGGCGGACGGTTCGATGGACGATCATCGCGTAGCGGAAAGCGCGCCTAGCGGTCGCGCGCCGCGTCTCTGCTTTCGGGTTCGAGCTGGTCCAGCCGCCACAGCAGAGCCCGCGTCGCAAGCAGGCGCGCGATCCAGAGGAAGATCACGATTGCGACGATGAAACCGATCCAGCGCGGCAACTCGAGCGCTCCCGCCAGCGCCGAGGCGCCGATGGCGACGAGCCAGAACAGGAACATGTTGCGCAGGCCGTGGCGGCGCGGCGGCTCATAGCCGACGAGTTCGCCGATCAGTTCCTCGCGGCGCGCCGGATCCGGCACCCGGCGCTCGACCTCGGCAATCACCCAGCCGCGCGAGACCAGCCCGACGGCCGTCGGCGTGAAGCGATCGCGGGCAGAGGCCGGCATGCAGAGGATCCGATGGGCAGGTCGATCGTTGCGCCGAGGGCCGGACGCCGTGCGTCATCCGGCCCTCTCATTGAATCACGCCAGCGAGCGCAGTTCGCGCAGCGCAACCGACAACATCGCAAGGTCGGCCTGCCGGTTGTCGGCAAACTCGGCCAGCATGCGGCGCGCCCGTCCGATCGACGCGCTCTGGGCCGTCTCCCAAGCGGCCGCGCCCCCGGCCTTCAGCGCATCGGCGGCAATCTGGCGCTGCAATCCGGCGAGGTCGTCGGCCAGCGCGCTCTTCGCCATGCCCTGCCAGTACCCGTCCGATGGAAGCGACGACACCTGGGCCCGCAGGCGGGCCAGACCGAGCAGGTCGCCGACCGCGAAGTAGCTCGCTGCCACCTCGGGCAGCGACTGACCGGCGCCCTCGGCGATCTCGGCGATGTCCAGCGCGGCCAGCGAGGTCTCCGCGGCGGCGACCTGCAGCGCCAGGGCCGCCGGCACGCGGTTCGCCTCGAGTGTCTGCTGCCGTTCCGCGATCGGCGCCCGCCACGCAGCCCCGACCGGGGCGCCGGCGATGAAATCCAGCACTTCGGCGGTTGCAGGCGCGAAGCGCTCGATCGTCCGATCCATTGGCTCGGCGAGACGGCGCGAACGCAGGAACCAGGTCGTCGCACGTACGGTGCGGCGGCCCAGCTCGATCAGCATCTGCGACTGCACTTCATCCGTTGCAACGTTGTCGAGCGCCTCGATCGCTTGCCAGGTCTCGGCCACCCCGAACACCTCGCGGCTGAGGAGGTAGCCGCGCACGATCTGCGCCGGCATCGCGCCCGTGGCCTCCATCAGCCGGTGCACGAAGGTCGCCCCGACCCTGTTCACCATGCTGTTCAGCACGTGCGTGGCGATGATTTCCCGCCGCAGTGCGTGCCGCTCTATGTAGCCTCCGAAGCGCTCGCGCAGCGCCGCCGGGAAGTAGCGCGCGAGCGCGGTCGCCACCCAGGGATCTTCCGGAAAATCGGAAGCCAGCAACGCGTCGGACAGCCACATCTTCGAATACGCGAGCAGCACCGCGCGCTCCGGGCCTGTCAGGGCCTGCCCGCGCGACCGCCGCTCCGCGATTTCCTCGTCCGACGGCAGGAACTCCAGCGTCCGGTTCAGGCGCCCTTCCTTTTCCAGGAAGCGGATGAAGCGCTGCTGCTGATCGAGCAGCCGCGGCGCCATGCGGCCACCTACCGACAGCGACTGCGTCTGGAAATAGTTGTCACGCAACACCAGCTGCGCGACCTCATCGGTCATCGCCGCCAGCAGCGCATTGCGCTGCTTCACCGTCAGCTCGCCATCGGCGATCGGAAGGCTGAGCAGGATCTTGATATTGACCTCGTGGTCCGAGGTGTCGACCCCGCCCGAGTTGTCGATGGCGTCGGTGTACAGCCGCACGCCCGCCAGTGCCGCTTCCACCCGGCCGAGCTGGGTCAGGCCGAGGTTGCCGCCCTCGCCCACCACCTTGCAGCGCAACTCGGCGCCGTTGATGCGCACCGCGTCGTTCGCGCGGTCGCCGACATCGGCGTGTGTCTCGTGTTTCGACTTCACGTAGGTGCCGATGCCGCCGTTGTACAGCAGGTCCACCGGCGCCTTGAGGATCGCCGAGATCAGCTCGGCCGGGGTCAGGCGGGTGAAGGTCACGCCGAGGACGGCCTGGACCTGCGGTGAGAGCGGAATCGACTTCTCGGAGCGCGCCCAGATCCCGCCACCCTCGGAAATGAGCTGCTGGTTGTAGTCGGCCCAGGATGAACGCGGCAGGGCGAACAGGCGCTCCCGCTCCGCGAAGCTGGCGGCCGGATCGGGACTCGGGTCGAGAAAGACGTGGCGGTGATCGAAGGCGGCCACCAGCCGGATGTGGCGGGACAGCAGCATGCCGTTGCCAAACACGTCGCCGGACATGTCGCCGACGCCGACCACCGTGAAGCCGGTCGATTGCGTGTCGATGCCGATCTCGCGGAAGTGCCGCTTGACGCTCTCCCACGCGCCGCGCGCCGTGATGCCCATCTTCTTGTGGTCGTAGCCGGCGCTGCCACCCGAGGCGAACGCGTCGCCGAGCCAGTGCCCGTATTCGAGGCTGATGGCATTGGCGTAGTCGGAGAAAGTGGCCGTTCCCTTGTCCGCCGCGACGACCAGGTAGGGGTCGTCGCCGTCGTGGCGCACCACGTGCGGCGGCGGCACGATGCTGCCGCCGACCAGGTTGTCGGTCAGGTCCAGCAGGCCGCGAAGGTAGTTCTGGTAGCAGGCGACGCCCTCCTTCAGCAGCGCGTCGCGGTCCGACGCGGGCGGCGCCTTCTTCAGCACGAAGCCACCCTTGCTGCCCACCGGAACGATGACGGTGTTCTTCACCATCTGTGCCTTGACCAGGCCCAGCACCTCGGTGCGGAAATCCTCCGGCCGGTCGGACCAGCGAAGCCCTCCGCGCGCCACCCTGCCCCCGCGCAGGTGCACACCCTCGAACCGGGTCGAGTAGACGAAGATCTCGAACATCGGGCGCGGTTCGGGAAGCCCCACGATCCTGGATGGATCGAACTTGAACGAGAGGAACGGCCGCCGCGCGCCGTCCTCGCCGCTCGCGCCGGTCCCGGTCCTCCAGTAGTTGGTGCGCGTGGTGGCGAGGATCAGTCCCAGGTATTGCCGCAGCACGCGGTCCTCGCTCAGGCTGCCCACCTTCTCGAGCGCCTGTTCGATGGCGTTCACCTGGCTCGCAGCCGCCGTCGCGTCCTGCCGATCCGGGTCGAAGCGCAGCTTGAAGAGCTGCACCAGCATGTGCGCAATGCGCGGATGGCCGGCCAGCGTCGCCTCGATGAAGGCCTGCGACAGCGCGAAGCCGATCTGTCGCATGTACTTCGCGTAGGCGCGCAGCACGGTGATTTCGTCGGCGGACAGCGACGCGAGCAGGACGAGCCGGTTGAAATCGTCGCTCTCCACCGCGCCCGCCATCACGCGGGCGAACGCCTCCTCGAACAGCGGCGCAATCTCCTCGGCGTCGATCTCGTCGTGGCCGACCAGATCGAGTTCGAAGTCGTGGATCCAGAACGGATCGCCGCGTTCGGGCCCGACTTCGTACGGTTGCTCGGATAGCACACGCACGCCCATGTGCTCCAGCATCGGCAGTGAAGTGGACAGCGCGACGGGCTCCCCTCCCCGGTACAGCTTGAAGCCGAGGCGGCTTGGCGCGCCCTCGAGCGGTCGGTACAGGTTCAGCGCAAGGCCACCCAGGGCGAGCCCGTCGAGCCGGCGCACGTCGGCCACGGCCGACCGGGCCGAGACGTTTTCCCGGTACGACGCGGGGAAGGAGGCGCCGAACCGCTTGAAGAGCTGCGCTGCGCGGGCCTCGCCCTCCTCGTCGAGCAGCGCCTCGCGCAGGTCGTCCTCCCAGCGCCGCGCCGCATCGGCGAGTCGTCGCTCCACTTCGCGCCGGTCGTACTGCGGCACGCGGCCCGGCGTGGTCCGCACGGTCATGTGGATGCGCGCGAGCGCCGCATCGGTCAGCAGGACATCGAAGTCCGCCGACGTGCCGTCGAACGCCTGCAGCAGGATCGACTGGAACTTGCGCCTCAGTTCCGTCGTGTAGTTCTCGCGCGGCACGAAGATCAGGCACGAAACGAACCGCTCGAACGGGTCGCGCCGGATGAAGAGCCGGAAGCGCTGCCGTTCGCCGAGTTGCAGGATGCCGTTGGCGATCTCGTAGAGCTCGTCCGTTCCGATCTGGAACAGTTCGTCGCGGGGATAGGTTTCGAGGATGTGCGCAAGCGACTTGCCCAGGTGGCTGGCCGGCGCCAGGCCAGCCCGCTCGGACACCGCCCGGATCTTGCCGCGCAGCAGCGGGATCTCGGCCACCCGCGCGCTGTACGTCGTCGACGTGAACAGCCCGAGGAACCTGTGCTCGCCAATCACCTCGCCGCCGGGGCCATAGCGCTTCACGCCCACGTAGTCGATGTAGCCGGGCCGGTGCACGGTCGATCGCGCGTTGGCCTTGATCACCATCAGCATCGGCGACGGCGCCTTCGCGAGCGCACGCGCCTGCGGCGGCAGCACTGCGAAGCTCGACGACTCGTCGCGGCCGCCGGCGGCCTCCCGCAGGAGGCCCAGGCCCGTGCCAGGGACGATCTTCAACGCGACATCCTCGCCCGAGCCGACGAGGTCGTGCTGGCGGTAGCCCATCAGGACCAGGTGGTCCTCGGCCAGCCACTGCAGGAATTCGCGGTTCTCGTTCACGACATCCCGCGGCAGCGGCGGCGGATGCCGGTCGATCTCCTCGATCACGGCCCGCAGCTGAGCGACCATCGCCTTCCAGTCGGTGACCGCAGCGCGCACATCACCGAGCACGCGCTCGATCCCTTCCGCCAGCTGGGCGCGCGCCATCGGGTCGGCCAGCCGGTCCACTTCGACATGCATGAAGGACTCGCGCGGGCTGTCGGGTTTCTCCTCGCGCGGAAACAGGCCCTTCAGTGCCCCTCCCGCGTCGCGCTGCACGGCGAAGATCGGATGGACGATCACGTGCAGCGTCAGTCCCTGGCGGTTGATCTCCATCGAGACCGAGTCGACCAGGAACGGCATGTCGTCATTGACGATCTCAACCACGGTGTGGCGCGAGGACCAGCCGTGCTCGCCCGCCACGGGGTTGAGGACGCGGATCTTCGGCTTGCCGGCCTCGCGCCGCTGCGCGAACTGCCAGTGCGAGAGCAGCGCGCCGTACAGGTCGTCGACGCCGCGGGACGCGATGTCCTCCGGGTCGATGCGCTGGAAGTAGCTTGCGGCGAACGCCAGGAGGGCCTCCCGCTCCGTCTTTCCGACGCGCTGCTCGATCAACGCCGCTACGGCGGCCAGGCGCGTCGCCTTGTCCGCTTCCGGGGAACTCGTCATGTGCGCCTCCGATTCTTCTTCCGTTCCGGCCGCCTCGTGAGCGGCGAAACGACACAAGGGCCAAGTATGCCCCGACCAATGCCGGACCCATGGCAGCGGCCGCACGGACCATCCGATAATCGGGCTCCAGTCCCTGCCTTCCATCATGACGGTTCCCGCCTTCGCTCCGCGCCTTGCTTTCGTCGACGTCGAGACGACGGGTTCCAGCCCGGCGCGCGAGCGGGTCACGGAAATCGGGCTGGTGCGGGTGGATTTCGATGGCGATGCCACGCGGGTCGACGAGTGGTCGACACTTGTGAATCCGGGGTGCCCGATCCCCCCGGAGATCGAGTGGCTGACCGGCATCACCAACGAGATGGTGCGGGCGGCCCCGCCGTTCGCAGACGTCGCGCAGGAACTGATCGACCGCCTGGAAGGCGCCGTCTTCGTGGCGCACAACGCGCGCTTCGACTATGGCTTCCTGCGCGCCGAGTTCGCGCGCGCAGGACTCGCGTTTCATGCGAAGACCCTGTGCACGGTGCGGCTCAGCCGGGCGCTCGATCCCGATCGCTCGCCGCATACCCTGGATGCGCTGATCGAACGCTTCGGCCTGGCCGGGGAAGAGCGCCATCGCGCGCTGGGGGACGCCCGCGTCCTGTGGCGGCTCCTGCAGGCATGGGGCCGCCGCCACACGCCAGCCGAGATCGAAACGACTGTCCATGCACTGCTGAAGCACCCGAGCCTGCCAACGCACCTGCCGCCGAACGCGATCGAGGAACTGCCGCACGCGCCCGGCGTGTACCTGTTCTACGGCCTGAACGAGCATCCCATCTACATCGGCAAGAGCGTCGACCTGCGAACCCGCGTCGCGAGCCACTTCAACGCCGAGCATCGCACTCCGCGCGACCTCAGGCTGTCGCAGGAAATCCACCGGCTGGAGTGGGAGGAGACCGCCGGCGAGTTCGGCGCGCTGCTGCGGGAGTCGGAACTGGTGAAGACACGGCTGCCCGCGCACAACGTCGCGCTGCGGCGTCGCCAGGGCCAGGTCGTGATGACGCTCGACGACGCCGGCCGACCGGCATTCGCGCGCGCGCTCGACTTCGACCCCTCGACCGGGGAGGACCACTATGGTCCCTTCAACTCGCGTGCCGCCGCGCGTCGCCTGCTGACGGGGCTCGCCGCCGAGCACGCGCTCTGCCTCAAGACACTCGGGCTTGAAGGACGCCGGGCAGTCGCCGACGGCGCACCCTGCTTCAACCGCCAGCTGAACCGCTGCGCAGGTGCGTGCACTGGCGAGGAAGCGCCGGAGCAGCACTCGGTCCGCCTGCGCGAAGTCCTCGAGGCATGGCGACTGCCCGCATGGCCGCATCGCGGGGCCGTTGCCCTCGTCGAACGCAACTGCGGTCGCTTTCGCGAGGAGTGGCACGTGTTCGACCGCTGGTGCTGGCTCGGCACGGTCGGGACGCTGGACGCGGCCCGGGAACTGGCGCGGACCGCCACGCGTGCGTTCGAGGGCGACGCGGCGCGGCTGGCCGTCCGCGCACTGTCCGCGGAGCCGCCGTGGACGCTGGACCTGGTCGAGATCGACTAGACGTCAGCCGCCCAGCTGCTCGACCGCTTCCCGCAGGCGCTGGCCCTCGCTGAAGCCCAGCGCAGCGGCCGCGCCATTGACTTTCGAGATCACGCCGGTACTCCACGTGTCCAGTGCCTCGCCGATCCGCGCCGACGTATGTGCCACCGCGAGCGCTGCCTGCCCCATCGCATCGAGCATGGCGAGCGCGGCGATGCCTGCGCCGTCCTTGCCGACACCGGCATCGTTGAATACGTAGAGTTGCGCGGCGACTTCCTGCGCATAACGGCCGGCACTGACGCCGCCATGGGATCCCGTCACGACGACCTTGCCGGTGTGCTCCGCCGTGACTTCGGTCACCGAATCGAGTAGAACGATCCTATCGGGCGGCTCCATCGTCATACTGTAGTCGACCTCACGGGACTCGCCGGCGGTCGCTCCGAATGCGGGTCGCCGGCCAACGAATGGAGAACACATGCAGAACGCATACGGATTCGGCAAGACGGTCAACCTCGGTTTCGACGCGGCGGTGGAGCGCGTGAGCGCCGAGCTTGCCAAGGAAGGCTTCGGCGTCCTGACCGAGATCGACGTCAAGGCCACCATGAAGAAGAAGCTCGACCACGACGTGCGGCCCTACCGGATCCTCGGTGCCTGCAATCCGCCGCTCGCCAAGCGGGCGCTCGAGGCGGAGCCGACGATCGGCCTCCTGCTTCCGTGCAACGTCGTGGTGCGCGAAGACGAGGCGGCCCGGATTCACGTTGAATTCATGGACCCGGGCACGATGAGCCAGCTGTCCAGCAGCCCCGAGCTCGCCAAGGTCGCGAGCGAAGTGCGCGAGAAGCTCCAGCGGGTGATGAACGCGGTCTGACGCTGCCGCACCCGGATCTACCGGGTGCCCGATGCGCCCCCGGCTGGCGCCAACGCCGCGGGCGGAATACGGACCTCCGGATAGCGCTCGCGGAAGCGCTTCAGTTCGGCATCGGCGTCCGCATGACGTCCTTCGCCGCGCAGCTTCACGATGCGTTCGAGCCACTGCTGTGGCGATGACTCCGCTTCATTGGCTGCCGCGTCCTGTCTCACTGCGCCCTGGGTTGACGGCGCCGGCATTGCCTCGCGCCGTGCCTTGCGTTCACCGTCGGCTGGCGCCCCGGACAGGGCCGCTTCGCTCGATCGCGGTGCCGGGGCGACCGCAGCGCCGACCGATGAAGCGGCGGCCGGCTCCGGCGCGGCGAGCGCAGGCGCGCCGGCAGGCGGCGCGGCGGGCATGGCGCGCTTGGCGCTGTCGGTGCCCGCGCTGTCCGTAGCGCGCGCCGGCGGCGCAGCAGGGGGCGCGACCTGCAACTCCGCCCGTCCGGCCGTACCGGCAGCGTCGCTGCGTCGCTCATCGGCCGTCGGCGGAGCCGACGCGGCCGACTTGCGCAGCCGCGATTCCGCCGATGACGCACCTGTTGCGCTGCTGTCGGCCGCCATCGGCGCGGCCGTCGCTGGCGGCGCCGATGGCGCTTCAGCCGCCGTCCCGGGCGCCGTCGGAGTCGTCTGCGGAGCCCGACCCGGTTGCGCCGCCGGCGCGCTCTCCTGCACCCGCTCCTCGGTCGCGGTGAACCTCGGCATCTCCTGCTCCGTGCGCGACGCCAGCATCACCGCCAGCGTCGAAAGCAGTACGGTCGCCGCTGCCGCCAGCGGCCAGCGCCGGCGCAGCAGGGGGCGCGGCGCATCGGCCGCCCGGGGCTTCGCCTCGACATGCCGGGCCGCGGCGGCGAGGATCGCCGCGCGCGTCGAGGCCGACGGCCGCTCGTCGAGGGCCCCGCTCGCCTGGCGGTATCGACGCAAGGAAGCGTCGTCGCGGTCCGTCGTCATTGCCATGCCTCCATCGCCGAGCGCAGCTTGGCCATCGCATACCGCAGGCGGCTCTTGACGGTCTCGTGGCCGGCATTCGTCACCGCCGCGATTTCCTCCAGCGACAGGCCGCCCTCGGCCTGCAGCAGGAACGCCTCCCGCTGCGCGGGCGGCAGCTGCTCGACGGCATCGACGAACGCTCGCGCCTGGGCGCGCGACATCGCCTGCACATCGGGCCGCAGCGCATCGCCGGCATCGATCTCGAGCGGCGCATCGCCGTCCGGATCGTTGGCCGCTTCGTCGAGGCTCAGCGTGTCGTCGCGACCGCGCCAGAAATCGACCATCTTGTGCCGCGCAATCGTGTAGAGCCACGTGGTGAACTTCGCGCGCGGCTCGAAGTTCGCCGCATTCCGCACCACGGCCAGCCAGGTCTCCTGCAGCAGGTCGTCGGCCTGCGAGGCAGCGGCGCCCTGCCGCAGGAAGTAGCGGTACACCGGTCGCTCGTGCCGCTCGTACAGTTCGGCGAAGGCGCGCGCATCCCCGGCCGCGTACGCGGCCAGCAGGTTCTCGTCGCTCGCCGCGTCGCTCAATCGAACCCTTTCGCGCTGGGCGCCCGGGGATCCGTTCAGCAGATGACCCTCCGGCCTCATTCGCGGGGATTGTGCCCGCGAATGAGGGGTCGCGATCGCCGGATTTGGCGCGATGCCCAACGACTCAGCGGCGCGGCGGATCGGGCACGAACCCCGCTGCGGCCGGGAACGGATTGGGCGAGGTACGCGGGACCGGGATCACGCCCATCGCGACCAGGTTGTCGCGGCTGTCGTAATGGATCGCGATCACCTCGTCAGGAGTCGCCGACGCGCGCTCGAAGTCGGTGTAGCTCGTCGCCGAGTACTCGCTGCGGCCATGGCCGGTGCCGATCCGCGAATCCTGCGCACGGTCGCCGCGCCGCGCGGCCTCCGCCGACCCGATGGCGTCGCCAGCCGCGCTCGCCGCGGGGGCGGGCGGGGACGCCGCCTCGTTGCGGGACTGCTTTTCCTGCAGCACTGGCGCCGGCGGCGGCACGTAGCGAGGCTTCTCGCGGAATACCGCCACTCCGATCACGCCCACATTGTCCGGTCGCCCGGTGCGCGCCGCGTACGAGTTGGGCAGCGACGTGAACTCGAACGCGGCCACGCGCGACATGTTCTTGCGCCAGCCTGTGATCTGGGCAAACTGGCCGCTCGAAAGGACGTAGCCAGTCTGGTCCGGCGCCGCCGTTTCGCCCGAGATCGCATTCACTCCGTCCACCGAAAGCACGGTCAGCACGCGGCCACCGCTGCGATTTGTCAGCGCGACCGAGTAGCGACTCCCAGGCTTGCCGGGCACCCACCACTTGCCATCGTGCCAGTACATCGGCAGGGTCTCGCCGGTCGTCCGGTCCATCACGCGCACGTCCACGGTCGATCCGATGGCGTGCGCGCAGCCGCCGGCCAGCAACATCGCGCCGGCCGTCGTGGCCGCCGCCAGGGTCCTCATCAGCATTGGTGTTCTCCATGAGTGGACTGGAGCACGTGTAAACGGCGCTTCAAGCACAATGGGGTTAGCCGGGCTCCGCTCCGGGACCATCCTGCGACCCCAGCACCAGCACTCCAGCCCGATGCGTTACGAGCACCTGGTCCAGATCAACGATCCCCTGATGCCCCTGCTCGACACGCTGACTCGAAACCAGCTGTGGCAGGGGCTCGTGCTGCGCGCGGAAGAGCCGACCCAGTTCGTGCTCGGTCTGGAAAAGGCAACGATCCACACGCACGAGGTCAGGGACGGGATACATGAGCTGACCCGCACCCTCGACTTCGGGTCCTTCCAGGTCGAGGACCGGGTCCGGCTGGTGCGGGATTGGCGCAGCGAGATCCATACGAAGGCCGGGCCGACCTGGCCCGCCAGCCGGCTCACCATCACGATCGAGGAGCCCGAGCCCGAACTGCTCTTCCTGCGCTTCCTCTACGAATCCGAGGAGTCCGCCTCGGAGGCTCAGCTCGACCCCGTCATCGCGGCGCTGCGCGAACAGGCCTACGAGAGCGCTGACCTCGACACGGTGGTGCGCATTCGCGCCCTCGCGGAGCAGGGCGTCCTGGGGTAGCCGCCCCTGCAGCGCCGAGGCCTGGACCACACTCCCGCGCTCCCGACCCAGCGCACGAACGCCGGGTCCTCCCAAGGCGCAACAGGCCGGGCACTAGACTTCCGGACATGCACGACAAGGCGCTCGTTCTCTTTTCCGGAGGGCAGGATTCGACCACCTGCCTCGCATGGGCGCTCGAGCGCTTCCGCGCGGTCGAGACCATCGGTTTCGACTACGGGCAGCGGCATGTCGTCGAACTCGACGTGCGGCCGCGCGTGCTGTCCGCGCTGCGCGAGCGCTTTCCGCGCTGGGGACGCCGCCTCGGCGAGGACCACTTCGTCACCATGCGCGAACTCGGACAGCTGACCGAAACGGCACTGACCACCGGCGCCGAGATCCGCATGAGCGCCAAGGGGTTGCCGACCACCTTCGTTCCGGGCCGCAACCTGCTGTTCTTCACATATGCGGCCGCCATTGCCTACCGGCGCGACATCCCGGTGCTGGTGGGCGGCATGTGCGAAACGGACTACTCGGGGTATCCGGACTGCCGCGACGACACGCTGAAGGCGATGCAGATCGCGCTGTCGCTCGGCATGGACCAGCGCTTCACGATCGAGACGCCGCTGATGTGGATCGACAAGGCACAGACGTGGCAGATGGCGTTCGAACTGGGAGGCGATGAACTGGTCGAGCTGATCCGCGGCGAGACGCACACCTGCTACGTCGGCGACCGGTCGACGCGGCACGAGTGGGGCGTCGGGTGCGGCACATGCCCGGCGTGCGAGCTG
>JAOUJD010000306.1 GCA_029883565.1 Burkholderiaceae bacterium | reverse complement strand
CCGGAGCGCTGGACCGACCGGCACTTCGAGTTCATGGTCGACAGCGAGACGCGCCCGTCGGCGCGCGCGAGGGCGTCCGGACCGGACTGATCAGCCCGGCGCGGAGCGATCCGGGAGTTCGCAGCGCATGTCGACGTGCGGGATGCCCGCGTCCAGGTATTCGCCGCTGACGACCACGTAGCCGTGCCGCTGGTAGAACGGGATCGCGTGCGTCTGGGCGCTGAGCACGGTCGCCGCGTGACCGCGGCGGCGCGCTTCTTCCATCAGGCTGCGCAGCAGCGCGCTGCCGACGCCGAGCCCGCGTGCGCCGGCGAGGACCGCCATGCGGCCGATGTGCCCGTCGGGCAGCAGCCGCCCCGTCCCCAGCACGTCGCCTGTGTCGCTGCGTGCCAGGGCATGCACGCACTGCGGATCCCACTCGTCGATTTCCATCTCGACGGGCACCTTCTGCTCCTCGACGAAGACGGTGAAACGGATCGGCGCGGCCAGGGGCTGCGCGGCTTGCCAGTCGCTCAGTTCAACGCGCACCGCTTTCGCTTTCATCGGGAGCAACGGTCTCGAAGGCACGGATCCTGCCGCGCAACGGGTCGTCGACGCGCGTGGGCGTGCGCAACGCGAGGTCGACGTGGACGTAGACGAGCTCACCGGTCGCCAGGACCGACTCGTACTGTCGCCGCCGGTAGATCTCCACGCTGAACTGCAGGCTGCTGGAGCCGATCCGGGCGATGCGGCCGCACACCTCGAGTTCGTCGTCGTAGTAGGCCGCCGACCGGTAGTCCACCGTCGCCTTGCGCACGTACAGGTCGGAGCCGAGGGCGGCGAAGCCTTCGGGATACAGCATGCCGACTGCGCGCCAGTACTCTGTCACGCAGACGTCGCAGTACAGCAGGTAGTGGGCGTTGAAGACGACGCCCTGCTTGTCGACCTCGGCCCAGCGGACCCGCAGGGGCAGCCTGTGCCGGAAGTCCGCGTACGCCATTACCTGACTCCCTTCTTCGCGTCGCCGGCCAGCACGAAGGTCATCTTCTCCGGTTCGACGTACTTGCGGAACGCCGCGTTCACCTGCTCCACCGTGAGCGCCTTCAGCCGGTCCTCGAACTGCTTCGAGAATTCGAAGGTGCGGCCAAGGTCGAGGTTGCCGGCCCACGCACCCGCGAGCACTCCGTCCTGCGAGCGGTTCACCGTGCGTTCCTGCAGCATGCCCCGGCGTGCGTCCTCGACCTCCTTGGCCGTGAAGCCGTCGCGCCGCGCCCGCTCGAGTTCCTCGCGCATCGCCTGCTCGGCACGCGCGATGTTCTGGGGCGCGACGATCGCCGCCATGCCCCAGGTGGACACACGCGTGCGCGACCCGATGTTCACGCCGCTGCCGGCGCCGTAGCTCAGTCCGTCCTTCTGGCGCAGCCGGTCGATCAGCCGGTTCGACAGGCCGGAGCCGCCGCCGAAGATCTCGTTGGCCAGCGTCAGCGCCGCTGCGTCCGGCTCGTCGTCCCGCAGCGGAAACTCGAGCCGGGCGCGGATGGTCGCATTCTCCTTGTCGGGCGTATCGAGGACGATGCGCGCCGGCTTGACTTCGCGGTACTCCCGCTCGACGCGCGCAAACGGCGCCTTCGACGCATAGCCGGCGAAGAGCTCCTTCACCAGCGCGGCGGTCTGGTCAGCGTCGAAGTCGCCGACGATCGCCACTTCGCCGCGTCCGGTGCCGTAGAAGTCGCGGTGGAAGGCGCGCACGGCATCGAGCGGAATCTTCGGTACGGCGTCGATGCGCTCCTTCAGCGCAATGTAGTGGCGCGGATCCCCGGACGGATACGTATTGAAGTGCGCCGACAGCGCGTCGCGCGACAGCGCTTCCGGACTGTCGATCTGGGACGCAAGCCCCGTCGCGATCTGCTGCTGCAGCTGGCCGTACTCGTCGGCGGGGAACGACGCCTCCTTCATCACGTGCGCGACCAGGCGCAGCGCGCCGGCGAGGTTCTCGCGCGTGGTCTGGAATGACTGCAGGCCGCCGGTCATCTGCAGCCGGGTCATCTCGTCGGCAATCTGCTGGCGCGTCATCTTCGATGTGCCGCGCGTCAGCATGCCCGACGCCAGTTCGGACTCGAGCATGCGCCCGCTCAGCGACTGTTCGTCACCCCACCGGAACTGCACCTGCACGTTCACCGTCCGGCCGCGGTTCTGCTTGGGCAGCAGCGCAACCTTGAGGTTGCCGAACTCCTGGCGCGTGGTGCGTTTGTCGATGTTGGCCTGCGACGGATCGAACGCCTCGGTCGCGACGGCCGTGACCGCGGGCGTGTAGTTCGCCAGGCGCTGCGCCGGCGTCGGCGCGGGCGGTATCTCGGCCCGCTGCGGCGCGTCCTCCGGCACGTAGAAGCCGACGACGCGGTTGCCGCGCACGAAGTAGCGCTGCGCCGCCTCGTCGACCTGCGCCGGCTTCATCTGGCCGAGCTGGTCCCGGAACAGGAAGAACAGGCGCCAGTCGCCGAGGGCGATGAACTCGGACAGCAGGACCCCCAGTTGCTGCGGATCGGAGAACGCGCGGTCGTAGGCGGTGCGCTGCTGCTGCGTCTGCCGCTGCAGTTCCTCGGCCGTGGCCGGCGCCTTCCCGAAGGCGCCCTCGATGACGTCGATCATGGCGCTGGCCACCGGCTCCAGTGGCGCGCCCTTCTTCACGATGGCGCCGAACAGCACGAATCCGGGGTCGCGCGCGTCGAACGAGTAGGCGAACACGTTCGTGGCCAGGCCGGGCACGACGAGCGCCTTGTGCAGCCGCCCGGTCGGCGTGTCGCCGAGGATGTCGGCCGCCATCGCCGCCGCGCTGAAATCGGGATGCAGCGACGACGGCAGCCGGTAGCCGACGGCCACCATCTGCACCTCGCCCTTGCGCCGGACCGTCACCGTGCGCTCGCCGTCATGCGTCGGCTCGACGGTCCACTGCGGCGGCAGCACCCGCCTGGGCTTCGGGATCTTGCCGTACGCCTGGGCGACCCACTTCAGCACCTTGGCCTCGTCGAACTTGCCGGCAACCGTCAGGACCGCGTTGTCCGGCTGGTAGTACGTGCGGTAGAAGGCGCGGAGGTTCTCGATGCGGACGTTCTCGATGTCGGAACGGGCGCCGATCGTCGAATTGCCGTAGTTGTGCCAGTCGAACAG